>JAQXAR010000045.1 GCA_029252805.1 Rickettsiales bacterium | reverse complement strand
TTAATCTGTTCTTGAAAGAATGTGAGTGGAGGTTTAATATGGGCACACCAAGTGACTTACTGGCAGACCTGAAAAAGTTGCTCAAAGAATATTATTAGGTGTCAGCCCCTAATTTTTTTTAAAAAGGTGGTTGCATAAAGCAATCCTATAAGCTTTTGAGCTATATGAATAGGGACTGAAACAGTCTATACCTTTGTTTTTAATAAATAAAATAGTTCCAAAGTTGAAAAAATACCCTCGTAGTATAGCGGGTTAATTATTAACTAGCGTTAATCTTTTGTGACAATGACTTTACCCTTGGTTTAACAGGGGCTAGGTTGCTCCTCATGAATACAGCCTTACTTCTCCCCATTGCTGCGGGCGGCGCGCTGGGTGCTTGTGCGCGTTATCTTATGTCAGGTGCGGTATCGCGCTTTGCGGGTGTTGGGTTTCCTTACGGTACGTTGGCCGTGAATGTGCTGGGTTCGTTGCTGATTGGCCTGATTGCGGGTTATTTTATGCGCGAAGGGCTGGAGGCTAAACCGGCGATGCAAGCGTTTCTCATTACCGGGGTGCTAGGCGGGTTTACCACCTTTTCGGCCTTTTCGTTTGAGGCGTTGGCCATGTTTAACCGAGGTGACACGTTAAATGCGGCATCTTACGTGAGTTTATCCGTGCTACTTGGCCTTGGTGCTTGTGCTTTGGGCTTCATGCTTATAAGAACGCTATAATGCAGGAATCCCCTATATTTGCGTCAGATGATGGCGTGCGCTTGGATCGTTGGTTTCAACGGCATTTCCCGTATGTGACCCATGCAGAGTTGCAGCAGCTTTTGCGTAAAAAATTGGTGAAGGTCAATGGTAAGCGTGCGGAAGCGAAAACGCGTGTCATGCAAGGCCAAATCGTCAAGCACCCTGATTTCCCCGATGTGCCTAAAGAGCGCACCGCGCAAAAGCCGCTCAAAAAGCCGGATTGGCTCGATGACTGCGTGCTGTACCGCGATGAAAATATTTTGATCGTCAACAAGCCGTCAGGCCTGCCAACCCAGGGTGGAAGCAAGCAAACGACGCATCTGGACCGTCTATTACCGTTGCTTCAGGGCGATGCAGAGGGCCCGCCGAAACTGGTTCACCGTCTCGATAAAGATACAAGCGGCGCGCTCGTGCTTGCTCGCCATGCCAAAGCAGCTGATATTTTGATGAAAGCCTTCGCTGCTCGCGAAATTCGTAAATTCTATTGGGCGTTGCTGGCGGGTGTGCCGTCTATCCCTAATGGTGAAGAAATTGGCGAGTTGAAGGCCCCTGTCGGCAAGCGCGTCTATAGCGGTGAAGAGAAAATGGCGGTGACACAAGATGGCAAGCCTGCTCATACGACTTACCGCATTATCGAAAGATTTGGTCGCCGCCTCAGCTTTGTAGAACTCTCGCCCCATACAGGCCGCAAACATCAGCTGCGCGTGCATATGGCGTATCTCGAAGCCCCGATTTTGGGTGATGGTAAATATGGCGGCGATAAAGCCTTTCCTGAAGGCATGCAGCTGCCCAATAAAATGCATCTTCATTCACGTCAAATTGTGATTCCTGAAAGTTGTTTCGGTAAAGAGATCGTTGTGGACGCGCCCGTACCGCCGCATTTTGAGGAGAGTTTCAATTTATTAGAGATCAAACCCTGGTGAAGCGGTTCTTTAAAGAAGCCATGGTTGAAAATGGTGCTGTCTTGCTTGATGGTAAAGGTCTCAACACCCCTGCCAAGAACAAGGTCGTGTTGCCCAATGATGCGCTCGCGCAATTGATTGCGGATGAGTGGAACGCCGTTGGCGATAAGATTGATAAGAATAAATTACCCCTCACCGGTATGGCTTCGCTTGCGATTGATATCGCGCTGCCGCGCCGTAATGAGTTGATTGTCGAGTTGCTAGAATATGGCGAAACGGATCTCATGTTCTATCATGCAATGGATGAGGACTTATCCGCTGAGCAACGTCTCAAGTGGCAGCCTTGGCTTAACCGCGCACAGGTGGAATTCGGCACCCGCTATGAGGTGACTAATAGCATCATGCCCGTCGCGCAGGCCGATGAAAATAAGGTTAAGCATGTTGAGTTACTCGATACGTTAGACCAATGGAATTTAGCGCTACTTGCCGCAGTGGTGAAGCCATCCACCTCGTTACTTTTAGGCTGGTATTTCATACAAAATGAGCTAGATGATGCGAAGTTATTCGACCTTTCCCGCCTAGAAGAAACCTTCAATATGCAAAAATGGGGCGAACAGTATGAGGCCAAAGAAAAGGCCGAAGACATCCGCGCTGATTTGGCGATCTCGGCTCTCTGGCGTTCACTGCTCTAATATGCTATGATGGGTGTATGAATACGACGACATACAACTCCATTGATAATGCTGCTCAAGAAGCGAAAGTCCTCTTCTATAAGGCAATAGACTTCCTTTACGGCACCCCAGCACGTACGAATCGTACACTCGTGGTCGTGATGGCCTCGGTTATCGGAATTAAAATTCTCGATGTACTAATGGTCGTGCCCTATTGTAGTGTATAGCGAAAGTGGCTTGCTCAGCTTAAAGCTTCGCAAGGCAATCTTCGGCAGAAACATACGGGTGGCCAAGTGCTTCTGACACGGCTTCATACGTGATATTTCCCTGGCAGACATTCAAACCATTTAGGAGATGTTTATCTTCCTGCATCGCGCGTTTTGCGCCTTTATCGGCCAATGCGATCGCAAAAGGTAGCGTTGCATTATTCAGTGCGATGGCTGAAGTGCGCGGAACGGCGCCCGGCATGTTCGCCACGCAATAATGCACCACACCGTCTACGAGGAAGGTTGGCTCTGCATGGGTGGTTGCTTTTGTGGTTTCCACACAACCGCCTTGATCGACGGCGATATCCACAATTGCGGCGCCTTTTTTCATTTTTGAAATCATATCGCGCGTGACGAGTTTCGGGGACGCGGCACCTGGTACCAAAACAGCACCAATCACAAGGTCAGCCTGTGTCACATAAGATTCGATGGAATCAGCGGTAGAATAAACCGCATGAACGGTCGTACCAAATTCAGCATCTAACTCACGTAAGCGATTGATAGATCTATCAAGTACGGTCACTTGTGCGCCCATGCCGACAGCTACGCGCATTGCGCTTGTGCCCGACATACCGCCGCCAATGACAACAACATTCGCCGGGGCAACGCCCGGTACGCCGCCAAGCAAGATGCCAGAGCCGCCACTATGCTTTTCCAAGCACTGTGCACCGACTTGTACGGAAAGCTTGCCTGCTACTTCTGACATAGGCGCCAATAGCGGAAGCCCGCCGCGGTTATCGGTGACGGTTTCATACGCAATAGCGATACATTTAGAATCGATCAGGCCTTGAGTTTGTACTGGGTCGGGTGCCAGATGTAGGAACGTGTAAAGAATTTGTTCTTCGCGCAATTTTGCTGTCTCAACCGGTTGCGGTTCTTTCACTTTAACGATCATGTCGCACTCGGCGAAAATGCTATCCGCATCGGCAGAAATGCTTGCGCCTGCGGCCTTATAATCGGCATCGGAAAAGCCGATACCTGCGCCGGTATTGGTTTCAACCACGACACTATGACCGCGCAACACGAGTTCACGTACGGAACCAGGGGCAAGGCCTGCGCGATATTCATGGGTTTTAATCTCTTTAGGAACGCCGATTTTCATAGTGTTTTATCCAGTATGAGTTTGTGAATGATGCTTGCATTACTACGTAATAAATTCAGACTCTTCAAGCGCTTTTGAGCAAGCCATGCGCCATCGCGGAAAGTTTGGCCATTTTATCTTTCTCAAACATCAAAACGCGCACCCATTCGCTTTGTGCTCGCAAGATGTCGAACAGTACGTAACCTGCATCGCTATCGAAATATTTGATCCATAAATGCCGTCGATTCCGGAACATATATCCGCGGGCTTTAGCTGAGTGGTTGGTCGTGCTAACGGATGCACCCAAGACCTTGTGATTACTACGTTTTCCGAAGCGGTGATTGAGTTTCGCGTCGCGTACGGCGATCACATCAAATCCCGCTTTTCGTGCGCGCAGGCAAAATTCCGTATCGACAAAATAGATGAAGAACTCTTCTTTCATTTCACCAATATGATCGAATATCTCGATAGGGATGAGGCTACCAGAGGCGGCGACATAGTAGAGATTCTCTAAAACCGGGGTATGTTCATCAAATTCCACTCGTTTGAAGAAATAATCACCATCGCCTTGAATATATTTAGGCTCTTGCCCGAGCGCTTCTTCTTGCAAGTAAGGGCCTATAATTGCGGCATTCTTATGTGATTTGGCGGCTTTCAGTAGCTTTTTTACCATATTTTCTTCTGGCACACTATCATCGTCGAGAAGTAAAATATAACTACATTTCAGATCTTTAGCCTTATCGATGCCCATATTTTGTGCCTTGGCGAGGCCGTTTTCGGGATTACTAAGCCAATGCGCACCTTTAAGAGGTGTATTTTCACCATTATCGATGAAAATCACCTCATCTACCTGCGACTGGACGGCTTCTAGGAGCTGCCCTAAGCTTTCGGGAGGTTCGTAAATCGTTATAATTGCTGCAATTTTTGGCGTATTCGTCATACAACTGTAATGTTCATGCTCTAAGATGTTCCTATGGCTAAACTTATACCTATTTCTGAATATGATCAATTGAAGGATCATGAACTCATTGCCGAGGTGCAGCAACGTCGTCGTGAGATTCAGAAACCTAAGCTGGATTGGAAGGATCACTTATCCAATTTTCTAGCGAGTACGAGTGTCATTGGTTTCGGTATTGCCAGCACTGTGGGTGTTCTAATGAATATTCGTAAACCCGCTGAGGGTGGTTTTTCTGACAGCTTAAATGACTTATATGATAGCCAGTCACGTAAGAAATATATAGACGGTAAGAAAAACTTTAAGCGTACATTATATACTGCAACCGGAATTTTTACGATCGCCAGTCTGATTACTGCACCGATTATTAATTACTTCCAAAAAGGCGAGCGTGCAGAGGATAATGCCACCAAGTACGTCTTTGGTAAGGATGAATTATTTAAGCGCGGTTATGTGCAAACAAGAACAGGTGATTTTGTGAAAATGCACACCAGTGCCGAAGTAAGAGAAGAGCAGCAGAGGCTTTTGCACCGTGTTGATGAATTAGAAAAGACAAATATATTCCAAGACCGTGAATCGGTAAAGAAATTGGCTAAGGCCACCGATAATTCTCCTTCTGTATCGTAGCCTAACTTGACTTTTCCGGCCATTTTATCCACAAGAAGGGTATGGCTAATCAAACTGATAATTCCGATGTCCCAAATGGGGAAAAAAAGGTGCTGCTGCATAGTTGCTGCGCGCCCTGTTCTGGTCCGTTAATCGAGAAGATGCATGAGTCTGGTGTTGAACTGACAATCTTCTTTTATAATCCCAATATTCATCCGAAAAAAGAATATGAAATCCGTAAGCAGGAAAATATTCGTTATGCGGAAAAATTAGGTATTCCATTTGTCGATGCGGATTACGATGTGCAGGATTGGTTCCATCGTGCCAAAGGCATGGAGAAAGATCCGGAGCGCGGTCGTCGTTGTACCATGTGTTTTGATATGCGTTTTGTGCGTACAGCACTCTATGCGCATGAACATGATTTTAAGGTGATCACTAGCAGTCTCGGCATCTCACGTTGGAAGAATATGCAGCAAATTAATGACAGCGGTATCCGCTCAGCCGCACCGTATGAAGATATCACTTATTGGACTTATAATTGGCGCAAAGATGGCGGTGGTGCTCGTATGTATGATCTGGCCAAGGAAGAAGAATTCTACGCTCAGCAATATTGTGGCTGTATTTACAGTCTACGCGATACGAATGAATGGCGTGAGAAGAATAATCGTGAGAAAATTGCGATTGGCGAAACTTGGTACGAACAGAAAATTCAGTAAACGTGCGTAAATTAATTATCAGCCTTATTTCATTCGGCATTCTAGCAGGTTTTGCTGCGGTATTTTGGTTGCTTATGATGTATCCGAAGCAATCGACTCTCGAAACCCAAGTTGAAGTGACCATTGCCCGCGGTAGCGGTGGTATTGCCATTGCGAATAAGCTGACAAAAATGGGCGTGATTGAATATCCGCATGCCTTTCGTGCTCTCGCGCAAATTCAGGGCATCGCCGGACGGTTCCAAGCAGGCGAATATGTATTTGAGGCTGGGACGACTCCGGCTGGTGTGATGGATAAGCTCAGCAATGGCGATATTATCCTGCGCCAAGTCACCATTCCAGAGGGCAAGACCAGCGCCGAGATTGTCGAAATTATCAATCAAGCACCCGAACTAGATGGCAGTCTTGAGGGTCTCCCGAAAGAGGGAAGCTTGCTGCCCAATACCTATCGCTATACCAAGGGCGAGACGCGCCAGTCAATCGTGGATCGCATGCAAAAAGCGAATCAGGAAGTGATTGAAAAATTATGGCCGGCGCGCGTGGAAGGCTTGCCGTTTAAAACGAAACAAGAGGCGTTGACCTTAGCCTCGATCGTAGAGAAAGAAACCGGCGTCGCGCATGAGCGTACCCATGTGGCCGGGCTCTATATTAACCGCCTGCATAAGGGGATGCTGCTGCAAGCCGACCCGACCGTCTCTTACGGCATACATGGCGGTCAATCCGGCGTGCGCTCGCTGACCTATCGTGATCTGAAAAAGCCGAATAAATATAACACCTATTTAAATGTAGGCCTGCCGCCTGGGCCAATCTGCAATCCTGGCAAGCAAGCCATTGCCGCAGTCCTAAACCCAGCACAACATGATGATCTCTACATGGTCGCCACCGGCACTGGTGGGCATTATTTTGCCAAGAATAATAAAGGCCATTTAAAGAACGTCAAAAAATACCGCAAATGGCAAAAAGCGCAACGCGCAAAGGCGAAGAAATAGTTCCGTCTCTCTCCACCGTCACCCCGCATCCGCTCCTCTCGTTACCCTGTTATGCGATGCGATGAAAGTCTCTTCCTTTTGTCATTCTGGAAGAGCAACGCGACTGAAGAATTTTAAGATCCGTCGCTTATGCTCAAGATGAAAATTCTTTCCTATGTCTTAATCAGCAAGCCGTTTTAACAGTTTTAGCACTTCTATTTCGTCAAACTTTAACAGCTTCGCTAATCGCAAAAATTCGATAACATCAAGACGACGTTGACCGCTTTCTAAGCGTGCAATGAAAGATTGATACTCACCCAGTTGTTGCGCTAGCGCAGTTTGCGTCATGCCCGCTTTTTCTCTGGATTCTATAAGTAACTTTATCAACGCCTTGTGGCGCTTGCTTGTCAGTGTTTTTTGCATTTTTACCTCGCAACCGGTTAGCGAGGTCTTTACTTAATCTGTTTTTCAGATTATCTTAAAATCAGATAATTAATAGACATAACCAGAACACACTATGAAATTCTTCTCCCGTCATTCAACGGGGTGACAATCTGAAATAATATTGTTATCCTTGGCGCAAGCTGGTTCGCCAGCCTGGGGCTTAACAACCTCTCCGCTAGCGGCAGCGTCAACTGCCGTTATCTAAAATGTCATCTCGATTCAGGTCGGGGTGGCGGCGTTATGCAATAGGCTTCGGCCAAAAGCGTTGCGGTCATCTAGCGGTGATTTGTTAACACCCCGGCACTCGTGCGATTTTGCATGGGTGCCACTTTGTTTTAACCGACCAAAGGGTGCCGCACATGAAATTCTTTCCTCGACGAAAACTCCGTAAACGCGATCTGCAAGGCGCAACCAGTCTGCTCCATTGCGCGATGGAAATACTCTGGCGCTATCAGCGTGATAAAACTTATATACCCAGCCTAGAAGACCTAAAGGAATTTGAAAGATTCGTTAGCTTGCTGCAGGAAAGCTCAGGTACGGCGCATTATGTGCATCGCTGTTTGCAGCAGCGCGCTTGCGGCGAGGCCGAAGGTGCGAGAAGGTTTACCGATCCAGAGGTTTCGGACTGGCATTATCCGTGGTGACCGCGTTAAGCCGCAATCGCCTTCAGGAAGGATGCTTCGAGTGAGGTATCCGGGTATTGGTCTTTAAAGCCGCTTGGGGTGCCGAGATAGCGAATCTTTGTATCGTGGATAATGGCGACGCGGTCGCAAATTTCATCAATATCAGCCAGAATATGAGAGCTAAAGAAGATCGTATTGCCTGCATTGCGGTAGTTGATTAATTTCTTTTTCAAAGCAATGCGCGCTTTTGGGTCTAGCCCACTCATCGGCTCATCCAGAATAAGCAACGGACGTTTCGACAGGAAGGCGCCGATCAGCCCAATTTTTTGCCCCATCCCTTTGGAGTAGGAAGAGATACGGTTGCCGAGCGCCTTTGCATCCAATTCTAGGTCTTGTGCCGTTTGCATGGCTTCGTTCTTATTCAGTTTGAGGCCGTAATAATCCAAGCAAAGCTCAAGATATTCATACCCGCGTAAATGTTTGGAGGGATGGAATTTTTCTGGCAAATAGGCCAGGTTCTGACGAGAACTATCAATCATGGCGGGTGTGTCAAAAAGGGTGACATTACCGCTATCAGCGTGCGCGAGTTGCAGGACACATTTAATTAGCGTCGTTTTGCCGATGCCGTTAAGGCCGATCAATCCAAAAATCTCACCGGACTTTAAATCCAGTGATAGATTATCTAGCACCTTATGTTTGCCATAGGCTTTCGAAATATTCTCAATGGATAAAGGCGATTTCATGATGAGGTGGTTTCAATTGTTATTGGTTTTGGGTCTCTGAATTTCTATAGATTTCCAGTAATTTTGCAATGTCCTCTTTATCTTTTTCTTCTTGGATAGAGAATGGATCTGGCTCTGCTGCTTCCGAACGGCTTAATCCGGCTAGATCATCTAGCGCCGCTTGTTTAAGGGCAAGCTGCTGCTGATAAATCTCAGAAATACGTTTAGTCGCAACGCGCCCTTCATGAATTTCAAAATCTTGTGTAATGAAGGCCTGATTGGAAGAGAGCGTGATAATGTAAGTACGATCATCGACCTTTTCAATATTCTCCGGAAGTGAGTCTGCCGTAGGGCCCGAAACTTTAGTCACCGTTTCTTGAATGCCGTACCCATTATCCTGAGTGGTTGTGGTTTGAGATGTAGCGGCTTGTCTCCAGCGCATACTAATGGTGTCTTTCGTGACTCTTTCAACGGTTATTCCAGCGAGGCTTTCCGTTTTCAAAGGCGTGTAACGTTTGCCATTTACCCATGCAGCCCAGTTATCGGGGCCAGCATACATAATGGAACTAAGTGCGATAAAGGGGTATCTGCCAGCGGGGACTGCTTCTGCGACCACTGCTTCGGGGTCTTGTGCTTCTACCGCAATGACAGGTTGGTTTTTTAACCTTAAATGGCGCCTGATGGCGGCATTAAAGGTTTTGACTTCTGCTGGTAAAAGCATCGCAGACTTGCGTGACCAAATGGTGTTGATATCGAAGCGATCTGGAGATTGATCTAAGTTCTCAGTGGCCAGATCTTGGATTAATTGACTGAAGCTATCTTGTTTTGTTACGGGGGTAGCCGTTTTCTCAGTCTTCTGCGGTAATGCGTTGGGGGCAGCGGTAGGAGCATTGGAAGAAGGGGATTCTCGGTAGAGATCGGATATTTCATTGGGCGATAGAATTTTCAACGCGTTTGTGGGCGACGTTCGTGTAGAGGAGCTAGGAAGTTCCAATAGCAATTCCTGACTGTAGGCAGGAGAAGTATCAACAATGAAAGTGGCAAGAAAGCATAGAGTGGTAAAGGCTAGAAGGAATGATCGAGTCATTTGGCACCTTCTTTCTTAACTTCTGCTTTTGGGCGCAGGCCGAGCCAATCAAATGAAACTTGGCTTCGAATAAAATTCGTTCTCCCGCCTTTAAGTAATTCACGAATAACATTCTCGGAGAGGTTTTTATCACGTTTGGCAGAAAATGATTTGAGGTTCAAATACCCGGAGAAGCTTTTAAGGACTTCATCGGTGAATGCGAACCCATGTGCATCGCTGGAGGAATCGAATTGAAGGTCAATCGTTGTGGTAATAACGGTTCCTGTTTTCTTGATAAAAGGCGCCTTCATTTGCGCCTGAATGGGGTTCACGTTGATTGATAAATTATTGATTTTATATTTCACACTGAGTGCTTTGAGGAGTTCGGAAATATTTTTTCGGTTTAACTCTAACGACTTGAGATTAGAGTCTTTTACGAGCTTTCGGTAAAGTTCGAGGGTGTTTCCGGCTCGTGTTTGCCGCGCTTTCAGTTGCGTGATTTGACTCTTTAACGCTCTTTCACGAGAGGTAAGTTTTTTAATATTATCTTGTGAGTTTTGGTAAAAATAGGCCGCAGCACCTAGTCCAATAGCACACCCAACGATGATGACTGCCCCTTTTATTGCATGCGCAATGAGTGACTTCTTTAGCCGTGTATGTTTATCATTCATCGTCGCGCTCCTTTCACTTTTTCTCCTGCAGAAAAACGAAGTGACATGATAATAGGAGTAGAAACAAGTGCCCGACTTTTAGGGTTGGTGAAATCGACAATCATACCGCCACCCTCATTTAGGGTTCCTGGAATTTTGGTATGGGTAATAATATATTCAGGAAATCTTACTCTTAGGTTATCCAAATACTCGTTTATTTTGCCTAAGCGCGCCTCTGCCGTTGGGAACCTCTTAGTGAACTCAATATCAACATTGATAGAAACGAACGCAGCCTGTTTCTTCGCGCGTTTTTTAAAGTCAGTGTCTGAGTTCCAGTCTATTTTGCGAATTAAAACACCTCTTTTATTCGCATCGATCAGTTGTTCAACAAAATCGAGCGGAACGTATTTTTGCTCTGCAAATGTTTCGTAAATTGAAACGGCATCTTCGATTTTTTCAATATCATCAGGGAGTAGTTCATCGCCTTTCTTCAAGACATTCACTTGTTGTTGAGTGCGCTGAATGGACTCATTGAGTGGGCCTTCGGACGAGAAAGAGTCGAACCAAGAATAGGCATAAAAGGCGATCCCTAAGATGATTAATACGACGAAAAGGAAGGTTGCATATTTAACCGCCATTATCCCAGATTGTAATCTGCCGAGCACCTTACTAATTTTCGTGTGGAGAGGAAGAACCTTCTTTTTGCTATTATGAAAGGCTGCAGAAAAGATAATATCAACGAAGTGGTTATCCGTATAGTTTTCTGCAGGAAGCGAGGCCGCTTCTGCCGCTTCGGTAGGGGTAATAAATAGAGCCTCGTTATGCGGCCCAATTTTCTTCTCATCAATGGCATGCACGACTTCTTCTGCAGCAATCACCGTAACATCGAGCCCTTCATCATCACGGAAGGAAAGACGTTTTAAATATTCAATGGTACTCACAATTTCTTGTTCAATATTACCCGCAATAACGAGGGGGACACTCTCTGTTGAAGAGGCTTGCGTTAGGCGTGTAAAAGTAAGGCGTCCATTTCGAGTGATGATTTGGCGAAATCCACTGACCTTATTATGCAGAACGAGCATGTGCCACATCGCATCGCTCTGCTCTGACTTTTTCTTGCTCGAGAGCTGGCGGATAAAGTTTTCCGCTTCAACAGGAACCAGGAAAATACCTTTAAAGGGATTATTGATATCTAAGACAAAATCCACCCACTGCATCAGCTGAGGAGAAGGGACGACTGAAATTAACAAGAATTTCCAATCATTACGTCCTGTTTTTTCTTTGCCCAAAGGAAGGGAGCTTGTGATATCGCCGGGCGAAAAATCGCGCTCTAGCCGTTTATCAACGAGTTTCTGAACGCTGAGTTTAGCAACGGGAGGGAAACTTTGTGTTTGATAAGATTGATCAATACTATCGAGTAAAAGGGAAATAGGGGCTTGTGGATCGCTATTGAGGAGCTTTTGTAAATTCCCAAGTGAGTCTCCGTCGGAAGAAGTGACAAAGAGTTTCTTCTCGACTCTTTTGCCGACGACATAGGAAATAACCGCGCCCTCATCGCCAATAAAGAAGATAAATCCTGTGTTTTTCTGTGCCACGCTATTTTTCTTTACCCATCATTTTTCCAATTTTCACTATAATGGCATTTGACTAAAGGAATCGTAAAGCGGCCCAAAGACCGCAGAGATTACCCAGAAAATTAAGACACCCATGATGAGGGTCAGAGCCGGTTGGATCATACCCACAATATTGTCAACCGCGTCATTAACTTCACGATTATAGAAGAAGTTCACGTTCTCCAGTGCATCATTCATATTACCGCTATTTTCACCTACTTTAAACATCCGAACCACCATGGTTGGAAATTCGCCAGACTTCTGCAAAGCATCGGTAACGGTGCTACCGTCTGAAACGGCAGATTTTACATCAGCAATACTTTGTTTAAGCAGTCGGTTGGCCACTACATTTCTGGATGAATCTAGAGATTCCAAGATATCAACACCACTACGGAACATGACGCCAAAGAAGTGAGTAAAGCGTGCCATATTGATTTTGCGAATGACATTCCCGAACACAGGGACTTTTAGCGCGAGTGAATCCGCTTTATAGGCAAAATTATCGGAAACTCGATAGGCAATTTTAAAGCCGATCCAGCTGAAAATAGGAATACAGATAATGATAAACCAATAGTCCTGACAAAATTCAGACGTGGCGATTAGTGCCCGAGTATGAATCGGAATTTCGAACCCTTGCGAGGTAATAAAGTCGATGAGTTTAGGCACTACCGTTGTCATGAGAACGAAAATGACGGCGCTCATGACCACGAGCAAGAACATCGGATAGCCGCGTGCTTTTTTAATCTTACGTTTAATGTCGTGGGTCCATTTATAGTGATCCGCTAGGTGAGTATAAACTTCGGTCATATCACCGGTCTTCTCCCCTGCTTTAATCAAACCGAGAAAGACTTCATCAAATTCACGTGGGTGCCTCCCAAGCGCTTCTGAGAAGAGTGATCCGGATTTTACTTCCTCGAACACGCCGGCCATAATATCGCGTAAACGAACAGATTCGGTGGAATCACGTACATCCGAAATTGCCTCTAGAAGCGGGACACCGGCGCGACTTAGCTGCTCTAAATGAAGGCATAGTACGATCAAGTCATTGTAAGTAATTTTATTTAAGAAGCTGGCAGCTTTTTGCTTTGCTAAGCTGCACTTCACGATATCAAGGTGTAAGTCTCTTAAGCGTGCTTCGAGGTCAATATCATTCTCGGCAGTCATTTCGCCTTTGACGATCTTGCCGTCTTGATTCATCGCAGAATATTGATAGGTCGCCATTGTTTTTCCTACATTCTATCCGTCATATCGAGCGTGGATATGAGCTGTTCAATATCAATATCGCCTTGCAACACTTTATCAATGCCATCCTCAACCATGGTGACGAAACCATTATTGAGAGCGTAATTCATCATAGCGTTACGAGTGGCATGTGTGGCAATTAATTCGTTCAATCCTTCGTCTACACGAAGAACTTCGATGATCGCGGTGCGGCCTTTATGCCCTGTATTGCGGCATTGTTTGCAACCAACAGCATCGTAAACCGTCGGCGGGCTATCGGGCGCGAATCCAAGGATTTGGGCTTCTTCTGGTGTCGCAAGTCTCGGTTTCTTGCACGTTTGGCAAAGTTTGCGGGCCAGACGTTGTGCCATGGTGCAAATCAGCGAGCCTGCCAATAAGTGAGCAGGCACCCCGATATCGCCGAGCCTAGGAACGGCACCCAGCGCATCGTTCGTGTGGAGCGTGGTAAAGACTTGGTGGCCGGTCAGTGCGGCACGTACGGCCATGAGTGCGGTATCTTCGTCACGTACCTCACCAATGAAGATGATGTCAGGATCTTGGCGCATGAGGGATTTAATTCCGTTACCAAAATCAATCGTTCCTTCGCGTACATTGGTTTGTCGAATGAGGGGTAACTGATATTCCACCGGATCTTCCAGCGTCATAATATTCACATCCATCGAGTTGATGTAACTAAGAATGGAATAGAGCGTCGTGGTTTTACCACTACCGGTCGGGCCGGTCACAATGATAATCCCTTCCGGACGTTTGAGGAGCTTCTTCAGTAGGTTGATATTATGATCCGCAAAGCCGAGATCTTCTAATGGCACGAGTGATTTTGTCTTATCCAACAAACGCATCACGATGTTTTCACCATGCACGGTGGGTTGGGTGGCAACACGGAAATCAACCTCGCGTCCCATCACCTGGAAAGAGATACGACCATCCTGCGGCATTCGGGTTTCCGCGATATTCATGCCGGACATAATTTTGATACGTACGGCAATGGCAGGCCAATAGTTGCGATGGAAACTACGAACCTGGACCAAATCACCATCGATACGATAGCGTAAGCGTAGGAACTGACCTTCAGGCTCAAAGTGAATGTCCGATGCGCCGACTTTGATCGAATCGACGAGCATGGCATCAACCAAACGTACCGTCGGGTTAACATAGCCTTCTTCGGTTCCGCTTAGGTCATCGAGGTCGCGCTCACCGGTTTCGATCTCACGTAAAATACCGTCAATTGAGAGCTCGTAATCGTAATATTGATCAATCAGCTCAAGGATTTCAGCTTCCGAACAATAGATTGGCTCAATTTGTACATTTTCGAAGAAGCGGCGTACTTGATCCACCGCCAATACGTTGTAAACGTCGGTAGTTGCGAGTTGTAGTGTGTCCTCTGTCAGGCTTACCGCGATAACTTTGTGTCGAAGCGCCACTTCCTTGGGAACGCGTGTCACAAGTGCCGGGTCAAGCATGCTCTGTTTAGGGTCAAACTTCTTGGCGCCTGATGCCTCCGCTAGAATTTCACCTAACGCGTGCTCACTAATAAATCCAAGGCCAACGAGGATCGCCCCGAGTAGCTTTTTACTGGTTTTTTGTTCTTGCAGTGCCACTTGCAATTGATCATCGGAGATGAGCCCAAGGCTCATTAATTTTTCACCAATTCGCATCGGGCGCTTCGTTGGAGCTTCGCCATCGCTTACGAGTAATGAAGCCGCCGCCGCCGGAGCCGGAGAAAAATCGGCTGCAGATACGGAGCTTGGTGCGGTGTTTTCTGCTGTCGGTGCCACAAATGGAGGGGCCTCTGTATCGGGTGACGGCTCAACCTGCGGCATCGCCACAAGGGGAGCTTCTGCCGCTGAAGGGTCGGGTGTAGGAGAGGGCGGTGGTGCCGCAGCAATGGGAGCTGAGAATTTACCGGCTAAAGGGTCAAATTCAATTTCGGGTGGAGTAAGGGGGCGGCGAGGATCCGATGGTTGGGGAGCAGTTTCCGAAGTCGGGTGAGGTGCCGGCGGTGCCGCAGCAATGGGAGCCGCAAATTCACCTGCCAAAGGGTCAATCTCGATTTCGGGTGGGGAGGGAGCTGGCGGTTGGGTAGGTTGATCTGGGTTGGTAGGAGGAGTTTTGGGCGCAACCTTATCCGAAGCTGCAGACGCTTCTTTCTCTTGACCCGGCTGGAGGTTCTCCGGCAGGTTAAAATTTCCAAATTGGTTGCTCATGTTATCCTCTAGGATAAGCCTAACGGAGAAGTCTTACAATAGGGTTAACGCGCTGGTTTTTATATGATTTTTAGCGCCCAAAGGTAAACATAACTTAACTATTTGGGCGTTATGATCTTGCTATGAATTGTCGGTTAAAAGCGTTTGTAGGGCATAAAGTGCTTCATGTGCCTGTTTTGGCGTCATTTCATCAGGGTCAAGGCTTTCAAGTTTTTCGAGGGCCGGGTTAACCTTTTTGACGTTTTGAGCGGGCGTCATGGGTGCAGAAAACAGCGGTAATGCTGTTGGAGCAGAATGCTTTTCCTGTTCGAGCTGTTGCAATAAGCCCTCAGCACGGGTCAGTACGCTATCAGGAAGGCCGGCGAGGCGGGCGACATGGATACCGTAAGAACGCCCTCCGGCACCGGCGGCGACTTCATGCAAAAAGATCACATCGCCCTTCCATTCGCGTACTTTCATGTAATGGCAGGAAAGTTGCGGCAAGGTGCTGTCTAACTCGGTTAACTCGTGGTAATGGGTGGCAAATAATCCGCGGCATTTCGTGTTATCATGCAAATGTTCGACCACGGCCCAGGCGAGCGATAATCCATCATAAGTCGCAGTTCCGCGACCAATTTCATCCAAAATGACGAGGGAGTTTTCTGTCGCTTGATTCAGAATCGTGGCGGTTTCGACCATTTCAACCATGAAAGTGGAGCGGCCACGTGCCAAATCATCCGCCGCGCCCACGCGCGAGAAGAGGCGGTCAACTATGCCAATAGTCGCCTGTTTCGCCGGAATAAAACTGCCTATTTGTGCCATGATAGCAATGAGTGCATTTTGACGTAAAAAGGTGGATTTACCTGCCATATTGGGACCCGTTAAAAGCCATAATTTCTGGGTGTCTGACAAGTCGCAATCATTGCCGATAAATGTATAGGATTCTTTTTGCAGGAACTGTTCAACAACGGGATGACGACCTTGCTCAATCCTAAAATCATTGCCGTGAGTGAGAGTGGGGCGATTATATTCCTGTTCGACGGAGAGTTGCGCCAATCCGCACGCAACATCTAATCCTGCGAGGCCACGTGCCGTAATGGCGAGCGAGTCGGATTGATCTATCACCTCATTAATTAATGTATCGAATATTTCGAGCTCTAATTTAACGGCCTTATCGGCTGCTTCGGATAATTTATGTTCGAGCTCGGCGAGTTCTTTGCTGGAATATCGCAGAGCATTTTTCATCGTCTGACGGTGAATAAAAGTTTCCGTCATTTTGCTTTCATGGGTCGGCGTAATTTCGACAAAATAACCGAGCACATTATTGAATTTAATTTTTAAGGTGGTGATGCCTGTTTCGTCTGCATAACGTTGTTGGAGTGCGGCCATCAGGCGTTTGCTTTCATCACGCAATACACGAAATTCATCCAAGGTGGCGTGGTAACCTTTGGCAATAAATCCGCCATCGCGTGCTAGCATTGGAACCTCTAGTTGGAGGGCTCGATTTAATTTCTGCCGCAAATCATCATGCGGATTTAATCCGTCTGAGATTTGATTTAATAGGGGTTCATTTAAGGTATTCCCCGCTAGGAATATTTCGCGTAACTTTAAGATACCGTCGAGCGTGCTACGGACCATTAATAAATCACGCGGGCCACCGCGTCCGAGACAAATTCGCGACAAGGCGCGTTCTAAATCGGGGCATGTTTTTAAAACGTCGCGAATATTATTTCGAAGCTCGCGTTGGTCTAAAAATAATTGCACATAATCGAGCCGTTTATTAAGGGCAGAAACATCGGTAAGTGGGGTTGCAATACGCTCCGATAATAAACGCCCTCCACCCGCCGTAATAGTACGGTCAATAGCGCTTAGGAGGCTTCCCTTGCGCCCGCCAGATAGGGCGTGAGTCAGCTCTAAATTCCGACGTGTTGCAGGGTCAATGGCCATCCATTCATTACGCGCAATTTGTCGAGGTTTTTCCAAGCGTGGCAGGGTGCCTTTTTGTGTTAAATCGACATAATTTAATAAGGCCGCCGCCGCGCTCAAGTCACTACGTGATAATTCGCCGAGGCTGTCTAAAGCTTCCAATTTAAATGTCGATTTTAGTCGTTCACTTCCGCGTTCGGAATTAAATAAATTATCGGGCTGTAATGTAATGGCGGTACCGTCTAATTCGAGAGGGAACTCCAAGCCAAAACTTTCCGGTAATAATATTTCGCGTGGAGAAATACAGGCGATCATTTCTTCGACCTTGGCGCCACTCTCTAATTTCTGCAAACCGAACTGCCCGCTGGATAAATCGACCCAACCGAGGGTTCTCTCACCTGCAGCGATGCCCAGTGCGGCCAAGTAATTACTGCTGCGCGCGTCCAGTAAGCGATCTTCCGTGATGGTGCCAGGGGTGACGACGCGGACGACGTCGCGGTGGACGACGGCTTTATATCCGCGGGCTGCTTTGGCCGTGGCTGGATCTTCCATCTGTTCGCAAATGGCGACTTTGACGCCGCTAGTGATCAGTTTTTCCAAATAGGTTTCGTGGCTATGTGCGGGAACGCCGCACATGGCGACTTCTTGTTCGCCATGTTTGCCGCGTTTGGTCAGTGCAATATCGAGTATTTTTGCGGCGGTCACAGCATCGTCAAAGAAGAGTTCGTAAAAGTCACCCATACGGTAAAAGAGCAGGCAATCTGGATGATCAAATTTCAGCTGAAAATATTGCTGCATGGCCGGAGTCGCGATGGCGATGTCACGTTCTAGTTTGGCGAGTTTATCATGCTGCGTTGCAGCATGAGTTTTACTTGCTTTTGAGGGTATATCTACCCTATCTAAAGTTGCAGCATTAGCGGCATTCATATTTGACCGACCTTACCCTCTTAATTTTTACGAAAGACTAGACGACCCATGGCGCAGGATAAAGATAAAAACATCAAAGAAGAAGCACTCGCATTTCACTGTGAAGGCAAACCCGGTAAGATTGAGATTACGCCGACCAAACCTTTGATGACTCAACGTGACCTCTCATTAGCCTATTCACCCGGCGTAGCAGCACCCTGTGAAGAGATCGCCCGCGACCCAGACCTCGCGTATAAATATACGTCAAAAGGTAACATGGTAGCGGTGATTTCTAATGGTACGGCTGTTTTGGGATTAGGAAATCTTGGCGCATTGGCATCAAAGCCGGTGATGGAAGGTAAGTCCGTTTTATTCAAACGTTTTGCTGATATTGATTCGGTCGATATTGAAGTGGATACGGCCGATGTCGATGAATTCGTCAATTGTGTGAAATATCTCGGCCCAAGCTGGGGTGGCATTAACCTCGAAGATATCGCGGCACCAGAATGTTTCATCATTGAGCAGAAGCTTAAAGAGGTGATGGATATTCCGGTTTTCCATGATGACCAACATGGTACAGCGATTATTTGCGCCGCAGGTTTGATTAATGCAGCAGAAGTAGCGGGCAAGAAATTGGAAGAATTAACCGTTGTCGTCAACGGTGCAGGTTCTGCCGGTATTGCATGTTTGGAATTGATCAAACGTATGGGCGTGCCGCATAATCAGGTCATTCTATGTGATCGCGACGGGGTGGTTTATCAAGGCCGTACCAAGTCGATGAATCAATGGAAATCGGCGCATGCGATTAAAACAGATAAGCGCACGCTGCTCGATGCCTTTACCGGTGCCAATGTATTTCTCGGCCTTTCAGCGCCAGGTGTGGTGAGTCAAGAAATGGTGAAAGCCATGGCGCCCAACCCAGTGATTTTTGCCATGGCAAATCCAATTCCTGAGATTATGCCGGAAGAAGTGGCTGAAGCGCGCTCTGATGCGATTGTGGGTACTGGTCGCTCAGATTACCCGAATCAAGTTAATAACGTGATGGGCTTCCCTTACATTTTCCGTGGTGCGCTCGATGTCAATGCGCGTGAAATTAACGAGGAAATGAAAATCGCGGCAGCGAATGCACTTGCGCAGCTCGCCCGTGAAGATGTGCCCGAAGAAGTACTTTCTGCCTATCAGGGTAAGAAGCTCGAATTTGGTAAAAACTATATTATTCCAACGCCATTTGACCCGCGCCTTATTACGACGATTCCGGTCGCGGTGGCCCAAGCGGCAATGGATTCTGGTGTGGCGCGTCGTCCGATTACGGATATGGAAGACTATATTAAGGTGCTGGCCGGTCGTCGTGATCGTAGCGCCAACAGTCTCACGCGCATTTTCGATAAAGTGAAGAAAAGTCCGAAAACGATTATTTTTGCCGAAGGTGAAGATGAAAATGTCATCCGTGCGGCACTACAATGGCGTGATAGCGGCTTCGGAAAATGTATCCTCGTCGGACGTTCTGATAAAATGGAACAAGCGTTCCAACGTCTAGGCGTTGAAAATCGTCAAGGACTTGAGATTGCCAATGCGGCCATCAGCAAACATAATGATGAATATATCGATTACCTTTATAATAAGTTACAGCGTCAAGGCTTCCTCAAGCGCGATGTGACCCGGATGGTGAAGAATGATCGCAACACCTTTGCTTCATGTATTTTGGCATTGGGCCATGGTGATGCGATGGTGACGGGGCGTACGCGTAATGCGACAGTATGTCTCAACCAAATCCGGAATGTGATTGATACGAAAGCCGAAGAAACCCTCTTCGGCATGTCGATGATGCTGACACATGATCGTACTGTGTTTATCGCCGATACTGTGGTCAATGAATTGCCTAATGCAGTCGAAATGGCCGATATTGCCGTCTCTGCGGCGAAAAAAGTGCGTGAAATGGGGCATGAGCCGCGTGTGGCTTTCCTTGCTTACTCGAACTTTGGCAATCCGATGCGTGCACGCGCTGAACATATCCGCGAAGCCGTGAAAATTCTGGATGAACGCGGCGATGCTGATTTTGAATATGAAGGTGAGCTTACGGCTGATGTGGCACTGAATGAAGAAATGCGCGCACTTTATCCGTTTAGTCGCCTGACCAAACCGGCCAATATTTTGATTATGCCGGGCCTACATAGCGCGCATATCAGCACGAAGATGCTGCAACAACTCGGTGATGGTGTGATGATCGGCCCGATCCTTTCCGGCCTAGAAAACCCCGTACAAATCGTACAAATGAGCAGCAATGTTGGCCAAATCATGAATCTAGCCGCCGTAGCTGCCTCTGATGCAATCGGCGAGCAGAAATAGGGCTTAATTACGGTCGAAAACATATTATCCGTTTCATTCTTTTTTAACTCTCTTTAGATATAAGTGAGTAAAGAAATTACGGGGCGGTTTATGACAGAGATTAAAAAAGCAGCGGTTTTAGGTTCAGGCGTGATGGGAAGCGGCATTGCCGCACATCTTGCGAGTGCAGGGGTCGAAGTGCTCTTGCTGGATATTGTGCCGAAAGAAGGAGACCGTAATTCGCTTGCGACAAGCGCGATTGAGAAGCTTAAAAAGGCGAAACCTGCGCTTATTACTCACCCTAAGAAATTAAAGAACATCACGCCGGGTAACCTCGATGATGATCTAGAGAAGCTGCGGGACTGCGATTGGATTATCGAAGTCGTGCTCGAGCGCCTCGATATTAAACATCAAGTTTACCAGAAAATTGCGCCTTACCGCCGCGCTGATGCGATTGTTTCGTCTAATACCTCGACCATTCCGCTGCACTCGCTGGTCGAGCCAATGGATGAAGGGTTCAAAAAACACTTTATGGTGACTCACTTCTTCAACCCCGTGCGCTATATGCGTTTGTTGGAGATTGTTCAGGGCACCGATACCGATGCAGCCGCTGTTGCACGCATCAAGAAATTCGCGCATGAAAACCTCGGTAAGGGCTATGTGTTCTGTCACGATACGCCAGGCTTTATCGCCAACCGTATCGGCGTATTTTGGCTGACGCTTGGCCTGTTGGAAGCAATGGAGCAGGGCGTTTCCGTAGAAGTGGCCGATGCGGTGATGAGCCGTCCAGTTGGTATTCCCAAAACCGGAGTGTTCGGCCTATTCGATCTAATTGGGATTGATTTGATGCCGCTGATTGCGAAAGAACTCAAAGATGCCCTTCCGGATTCCGATGCTTTCTGTCAGCTTTACAAAGCGCCAGAACTCGTCACAAAAATGATCGAAGATGGCTATACAGGGCGCAAAGGCCTGGGCGGATTCTATCGTTTGAACAAGCAAGATGGCAAACGCGTCAAAGAATCGATCGACCTGAAAACCGGCGAATATGCGACATCCGTTAAGCCGAAGCTCGCATCTGTTAATGCGGCTAAAGGTGGCTTGCGGAATCTCGTTGAACATGAAGATGAAGGCGGTGCTTATGCGCGCGCGGTATTGATGCCGATGCTGCATTACTCTGCCAGCTTGTTAGGCGAGATTGCCGATGATATTCCAGCGATCGATCGCGCGATGCGTTGGGGCTATAACTGGAAATACGGGCCATTCGAGTTGATCGACAAGCTAGGTACCGAGTTTTTTGCGCAATGGTGTGCCGATAATAATATGTCCGTGCCAGCAATTATCGAAAAAGCAGCGGGTCGTCCTCTTTATGAAGGTGATGCGGCGCTAGGCCTCGACGGTGAATATAAAGGTATTCCTAAACCGGCAGGCGTATTGCTTCTATCCGATGCAACGCGCGGTAAAACGCCGGTCAAAAAGAATGGTTCATGCCAACTTTGGGATATTGGTGATGGCGTATTGCAGCTCGATTATACTTCGAAAATGAATTCGATGGATCCGGATATTCTATCCATGATGCAGCAGTCGGTTGATATTGTGAAAGATGGCTTTAAAGGCCTTGTGATTGGCGGTGGCGAAGGCACAAACTTCTCCGTTGGTGCGAATCTGGGCTTCTTCCTATTTGCCGCAAACACGGCAAGTTGGAGCTTATTATCCGATGTCGTCCGTCAAGGGCAAGATGCCGTGATGGGCTTGAAACATGCACCGTTCCCCGTCGTAGGCGCAGCTCATGGCTTCGCGTTCGGTGGCGGTTGCGAAACCTTGCTGCATTGCGATGCAGTACAAGCGCATGTTGAAACCTATACCGGTCTCGTCGAAGTTGGTGTTGGCGTAATTCCGGGCTGGGGGGGCTGTAAAGAACTTCTGTTCCGCGCCTTTAACAGTGAGAAAAAAGGCATATTCGGCGGTGCAATGCCTGCAACGAAAACGGTATTTGAAACGATCGCTCTGGCCAAAGTTAGCGAATCGGCGGAACTTGCTAAAGATTTGAATATCCTCAACGAGAAATCACGCATTACGATGAACCGTGATCGTTTGTTATTCGATGCCAAGAATTTGGTGCTAGAATTGGCAGAAGGTTATACTCCGCCAGAGGCAGCTACCATTAAGTTGGCGGGTAAATCAGGCCGCATAGCGCTCGATATGGCTGTCAAAGGTATGGCAGCGTTGGGCAAAGTGACGCCGCATGATCAAACGGTTGTCGGGTACTTAACGCATGTCGTGACGGGCGGAGATTATGACTCAACGCGCGAACTAACCGAGCAAGATTTACTCGACTTAGAACACGAACATTTCATGCAACTAGTGAAGTTAAAGCCAACGCTAGATCGTATCGAACATATGCTAGAAAATAATAAGCCGCTTCGGAATTAGGCCATTACATCTGGTGCGTCGGCCAGGATATCTCGCATCGGTAGCACGGGGAACGGATTCGTTACTTGAAAACTAATGCCGCCTTTAAAGCCGGTTAGTTCGGATGAGCTTTGGTAAATATCGCGGATATTTTGGCGGTCCGCATCACCCAGTGTATTGCGCGAACGGATGATCAGGTCAAAATTCACGGCTTTGGCGCGCTTGCGCACTAAGCCATCAAATTGCATCGGGCCCATTTTGGTGAGCTCGACTTCCATAATAAAACGCGTGCCACCCCCTTCAGCGGATTCTGCGCCTTGGGGCTCTTTCTTTAGAAACATACGGGCTTGCTGCCAGTTTGTACCATCATGCACTGGCACAAATGCTGCTTGCCAATTGGGGCTTGGTGAATCGGTAAAAAATTGACGCAGCGTGCCAAACTCAGTTGTGAGCTTTCGGATTAAATCGCCGCGATTACTTTGCTCTAATATTTTAATCGTATCATCGCCGAGCCATTTCCCAACATCACCACCGCGCAACGCACTTAGGAAAAATAACATCGAACTGGCCATTTTTGCGCCAGGTTTTGGGATTACATTTTCCAATACTTGCGCGGCGATAGCAGGTTGCACTTGCGCGAGGAGCTCGACCGTTTCTTGCAGGCTTCGCCAATTCATCGAAAGTTCACTTAAGGGCGCCGGCGTACTGCTAATTTGTGCCGCAATTGCTTGCCCGAGTGTTTGGGGTGCGTTGATGCTCTGTAATTGCAGCGTAAGAGTCGTGCCCACTGGCAAGTTGGCCTGTCCGCCAGAGCCAGAAGGAATGCTGACTTTAATTGCTCCTAATGCTGTTTTGACGACCGTATCACCGGATTGTTCTTGCCCGATAACGGTGGCGGTGAGCTGCCCTTGTGCCAATTGTGCTGCTACCGGTATCGCCGCGGGAACTGTCACCGCAGCGGTGGTTGGAGCAATAGAAGCAGCCGGCGTCGCTGTCGCTGCAGGTGAGGCGGGAGCCGCTGCGCCTGAGGTGGCGGCAGGCACGCTAGTTGCTTGAGCATTCGTTGTGGTTGTTGGTGTCGCTACTTGTGTCGATGTCGCCTGAGTCTGTAGCGCCACTTGTGCCGTTGCTGCAGGCGTAGGAGCTGCTGTTGGGGTGGCGGTCGCTGCCGCCCCTGTTTGATTCGGCGTTGCGCTGGCCGCAGTTTGTGCGGGAGTGGTCGTCGTTGTTGCCGTCGCTACAGGAGCCGTTGTACTTGTAGCAGCCGTCGCCGTTGGCGCTGCGGTTGAGGTGGTAGGAGTAGCCGTTGTTGTTGGAGCAGCGGCAGCCGGTACGGTTGTCGCTGGACTACTGGTCGCAGAGGCTGTTGCTGTTGTTGTTGCGACGGTTGCTTGGGTCGCTGGTGTGGGGTTACCAAGAAGGGCTGCATTCGGTGTGGCTGCTGCAGGCAGGGCGGTGGTTTGCACGGATGCAGCATTATTGGGTGTCACTGCCGTCGGTATTGTCGGTGTCGCAGTGGTGATGGCTGGGCTACCAGAGGTGGCTGCATTTGCAGGGAGAGTGGCTGTTGCTAGAGTCGCTGTTGTAGCAGCGGTGGTTGGTGTGGTAGCTGTGGCCGCCGCGGCAGCGGGTGTGCTGGTCGTCGTTGGTTGTGGCAGTTGAATCGTTTCTGGAACTAACTTTACGGTGAGCGTCACGCCGGCTTCTAACCGCTGAATGGGAAGGGAAATAGACGTAGGAAGTTGTTGCAGCACTTGCGGTAAATTATCGGAACGTGAAAGTAAAACGCCGCGTAATGTCAGCGCCTCTGTTGGTATTCTTACCTCAGTGGAGGCGGGAACTAAGCGTGCCGCTGCGGTTTGTGCTTGGCTCGATTGTGCTGCGGTTGTTCCCGGTTTTACAATGTTTGATTGTTTGCCAGTTTGTACAATATCGTCAACATGCGTGCTTTGTCCGCGCGGCTGTGCCGACTTACTGGAGAATTCTTGCGGGGTGGCTCCGTTAATCGAAAGGATCTTCGCTTTGATGCCTTGGGTTGCGGTGGTGAGGCGAAGCGACACTTCACTTCCGAGTTTAATGGGAAGTTCGGTTTGCAACGACACATCGCCCTTGGCGGTTGAGAGAACGGCATTCCCACGGCCATCAATTTGCGCAATATTTCCCCGAAGCACCGTACCAGCAGGAAGGGCGATAATGCCCGGCGGAACCTGTGTTGCACTGCCCGCCCCCGGGTTAGCGCTCACCCCTTTTAGCAGCGCCGAATTGTTACTTACCGTGGGTGGGATGATGGTAGGCATGGACTCCTCAAGCGTTCTGCATTTTATTTTGCATGAGTTTGACGGAGATGGCAGCGACATCGGTTGCGGCCGTCGATTGCGGAGATTTCTTCAACATCGGGCTTTGGCTACGGATCGCATCGCGCACTTTATTATCTTTGCGGATAATACCAAGTAGCTCAGGCTTATAATTGAGGAAATTCTGGCAGGCGTTTAAGATAGCGCCGTAGATCTTTTCGCCTTCTTTGCGGGTCGATGCTTGGTTGATGACGACTTGAATCTGTGCCGTATTATCTTGTTGAAGGCAAAGCTTGATGAAAGCATAGGCATCAGTGAGTGAGGTTGGTTCGTCCGTTAAAACGACCACGACACGATCGGCCAATGCGGCCAGGTAGCGGACGTTTTTCTCAATCCCTGCGCCCAAATCCATAATGATATGGTCATAATCATTGGAGATATCTTGCAGCTGATCATTTAGGTTTCGCAGCGCACTATCTGGCAAATTAGCCATATCACCTGAACCAGAACGACCGGGAATAATATCAAACCCTCCTTCTTCATACGGGTAGGCAATATCGCGTAGGTGCTTGCCTTTGGTAAAAATATCACTCAAATCTTTGGTCGGTGCGACGCCGAGTTGGACGTCAATATTAGCGAGACCGACATCACCATCGAGTAAGCAAGCACGGCGACCGGCGCGCGCGAATAAATGCGTGAGCGTAATGCTGAGCCACGTTTTACCTACGCCCCCCTTACCGGAGGCGACTGCGATAATATTATTCTTTTTCGTCGTCATGTGATGTCCTTAACGTTGCGTTCGATATTGCATGAGTAAATTACTGAGTGTCTTGGTGCCGAGCGGGCCATATTCACCCACGACTCGGTCTGAGCTGCTATAGTTGCAGAAAGCATAATCGCCGACATGCGCCGCACTTAAGGCACCCCCAAAACGGCGTGAAATATCGCAGCGTGTCATGAGTAGGCGTTTTGCATTGCTGACTTCAAACGCTTTGCCGATATCTGCGGCTTCGGCAGCATCAATGCCGGCGGGCATGGTAAGCACGGGCTCTACATTAGGCATGTTGAGGAAGGGGCGAAGCTCTTTGAGGTCGTTCGCATTATAGGGGTTACAGCCAAAGCTATCGATTAATACGATTTGTTCCCGCGGTTGTGCTGCGAGAATCTCGCGTAAATCATCGCCGGTTTCCGCCACTTCTAAATCGATATTGAGGATATCGGTGAAGGCGCGGAATTGCTCAATACCACCGGCACGTTTCGTATCGAAGGTAACGGTAGTGATTGGGTGTTTTTCCATACTTAATTGTGCGGCAATTTTTGCCAATGTCGTGGTTTTCCCCGCACCCGTTGGCCCAATCAACATAAGGCGAAATCCAGCACGGCTCACCGGAAGCGGAAGGAAACGGAAGTGAGCCTCTAGCGTCTTAGCGAGTAGTTTGGTGAGCGCCTCATCCCCGCCATGCGGTTCAAAATCTAGCATGCGGGCGGTATTTAAAAGCTCGGCCTGTAGCTCTGATGGGATGGAATGATATTCCATCACTTTTTCCAAAGCACCCAGGATTGAATTGCTCCGTGCGAGGGTAATCTCGGGATCTGGAATGGCCGTATTCGCCGCTTGCCGCGTGGGTGCTTCTTCCACAATATGCACTTCATCTTGATCAATCGCGGCGGTGACAGACACGCGCTTGCTGCTCTCATCGCGCGTGGTGGAAATAATCACCGCAGAATCGCCCAGCTCCTCGCGGATTTGCTGCATCGCTGTTTGCATATCGGAAGCATGGAACGTACGTAATCTCATAATTGACCTAAGGTTTTAATACTGGCTTTGGTGTGGATTTCATTTTGCGACATCACCACCGTAGAGGGGCGGAAACGTTCGACAATAGAGCGCACATAAGGGCGGATTGTCGGGCTGGTTAGCAGTACAGGGCTTTGGCCTTGCATCGCGAACTGATCGAACTTTGTGCGAACGGAGGTGATGAAATCTTGAATTTTACTGGGCGCCATGCTCAGCGTGCGTTCTTCGCCTTGGCCAACGAGGCTTCCTGTGAATTCTTGTTCCCACGTTGGCGAAAGGGCAAGCAGCGGAATATAGCCTTCTTCAGACGTGTAAGTATGGCTGATTTGGCGAGCAAGGCGGGCGCGCACATGTTCGGAAATCATGGTCACATTTTGCGTGATACGTCCCGCTTCTGCGATGGATTCGATAATGGTCGGTAGATCGCGAATCGAGACTTGCTCGCTTAAGAGATTCTGCAACACACGCTGAACCGCACTCACCGAAATCACCGCCGGAATAATATCGGCGATTAGCTTCTGTTCGCCGGTTGGTAAGTCATCTAGCAGCTTTTGTGTTTCAGAATAAGACAGCAAATCGGCCATATTATCTTTCACCATCTCGGTTAGATGGGTGGTGACAACCGTTGGCGGGTCAACCACCGTATAGTTGCGGAACAGTGCTTCTTCGCGATGGCTCTCTGCTACCCACATGGCCGGTAAGCCGAAAGTCGGCTCCGTTGTTTCTTCGCCGGGCAAGCTAATTTTACCGCCGCTTGGATCCATCACCAATAGCATATCTGGACGGATTGAGCCGCGTGCACATTCAATTTCTTTGACCTTCACCACATAGCTATTGGCCGGTAGTTGCATATTATCCTGAATACGAACGGGTGGAATAATAAAGCCAGATTCGCGCGCCATTTGTTTACGCAATGCTTTGATTTGCTCCGTCAGGCGATGGCCTTTCGTGTAATTGATTAGCGGCAATAAACCATAACCCAGTTCCAAACGAAGTGAATCAATTTGCAAGCTATCTGCCATATTCTCTTCGGGCGCGGCGGCTTGTACTTCACCATCTTTGCCGATCACTTGTGTCAGGCCATCTGCTGCGGCACCTGCACCGACTAACTCATCTGTTTCTGCAGGGTTTTTCCACATATACCATGCCGCATAACCGAGCACAGAAGAAAGAAGGAAGAAGGGAATGAACGGAATGCCCGGCATTAATGCGAGCAAGAAAAGCAAGCCACTGGTAAGGCCGAGCGCGGAAGGGAAACGGCCTAATTGTGCGAGTACGGCTTTATCGGCGGAGCCTGCGACACCGGCTTTTGTCACCAACATACCGGCGGCAGTCGAAACGATTAGCGCAGGGATTTGGCTCACCAAACCATCACCAATCGTCAGGATCGTATAAGTGTTGAGTGACTCGCCAAATGCGAGGTCATTTTGCGCCACACCAATTAAGATACCCGCGATTAGGTTGATGAAGGTAATGAGCAAACCCGCAATCGCATCACCGCGTACGAACTTACTCGCACCATCCATCGCACCAAAGAAAGTAGATTCATCTTCGAGTTCTTTACGGCGGGTTTTGGCCTCATGTTCTTCGATCAGACCAGCAGATAAATCCGCATCGATCGCCATCTGCTTACCGGGCATTGCATCCAAGCTGAAACGCGCGGAAACTTCGGCAATACGGCCCGAACCTTTGGTGATAACGATGAAGTTAATGATGGTGAGAATTCCAAAAATGATCACACCAATAATGATGGAACCTTGCATGACAAAGCCGCCAAAGGCCTCAATCACTCCGCCAGCAGCACCGCTGCCTTCATGCCCTCTAGAGAGAATCAGCCTTGTCGAGGCGATGTTTAGTGACAGCCGCAACATAGTGGCAATCAGCAAAATGGTTGGGAAGGAATTGAGATGTAGTGGTTTATCGACGAACAGAACCGTCATCAAAATAAGCACAGAAAGAGTGATCGAGACGCCCAGTAGCAGGTCAAGCGCTTGCGGCGGAATCGGTAGCATCAAGACAACGAGAATACCGATAATCCCTATCGCGAAGAAAATATCGCTGCGGCCACCTACCGTTTTGGCGTGGCCTTTAAAGATGCTCATGCGTGTGGGGTTATTTGCCACCTAAATCGACCTAAACGGTTCCTGTGCCCGGTGCGGAAGGAATCTCTGAACCCTGATCGCCATATTGCTTGAGCTTATTGCGCAAGGTGCGAATCGAAATACCGAGAATATTGGCGGCATGCGTACGATTGCCGAGGCAATAATCCAGCGTATCAAGAATCAGTTCTTTCTCAACACTGGCAACGGTACGCCCCACTTGATCATTCGGGCGAGTGTCGTCACTACTTGTAGACATATCGTTTTCCTCCTCTTGAGTTTCGGGTGCGGCTTGTGTTGGGGCAGGGGCTTCAACCGGTGCAGGGGGGCGCAGGCTGGTGGAAAGTAAAATCGCCTCCGCACCAATCTCAGGCCCTTGGGCCATCAGTACGGCGCGATGCATGGTATTTTCCAGCTCACGCACATTACCCGGCCAGTGATATTCAGCCATTTTCTCGAAGGCCGCATCATTCAAAGGACGTGGATCCATGCCATTAGCATGTGCATATTTCTCGGCAAAGAATTTGCCCAATAGCGGCACATCTTCTTTACGTTCACGTAAACTCGGAATCTCCAAATTAATGACATTCAGGCGGAAGAAAAGATCTTCGCGGAAGTCGCCTTTGCGCACCGCTTCTTGCAAATCGCGGTTAGAGGTTGCAAGGATTCGGATATTGACTTTGACGGGTTTTGTACCACCAACCCGGTCGATCTCACGCTCTTGAATCGCACGTAGGAGCTTGGCTTGCAAGCGCACATCCATCTCTGAAATTTCATCCAGTAGCAGTGTTCCGCCATCGGCTTCTTCAAATTTACCGACACGACGGCTGACGGCGCCCGTAAAGGCACCTTTTTCATGGCCAAACAATTCAGATTCTAAAAGATTCTCAGGAATGGCCGCGCAATTAACCGAAATAAACGGCTTATCTCTGCGCTTGCTGCCCGCTTGCACATAGCGTGCGATCACTTCTTTACCGGTTCCCGATTCGCCCGTAATCAGTACAGAGGCCTCTGACGGCGCGATTTGATCAGCCATGCCAAGTAAGACTTTCATGCTATCCGCTTGATGGATGACGGTATGGCTTTGCTCGGTGATGGCTTCCATGACGGCGGCGATCAATTCAGCATCCGGTGGTAGCGGGATATATTCTTTCGCGCCGGATTTAATCGCTGCAACGGCTGCGTCTTTATCATTATCGACACCACAAGCCACCACTGTGACGATGATACGTTCGGATTTGAGGCTGGTGACAAGGCTCGCAATATGACCATGATTCTTCGCTTCAATCATGATGAGGTCAGCGCCTTTTCCGTCGCGTAAATCTTCAAGTGCCGCGTGATGATCTGGTACTTGGTTTACGGTCGCCCCACGCCCACGAGCGATACGGGTCGCTTCGCCAATTTGTCCGCCTAAATCTCCGATAATCAATAGTCGCATAGGTCTAATCCGCTTTCATAATTTCCGTCATGGTCACACCGATGCGGTCTTCTACTACGACGATTTCGCCGCGTGCCACCAAGCGGTTATTGACCAAAATATCGATCGGTTCGCCTACTTTACGATCCAACTCAACCACGGCACCGCGCCCAAGTTTGAGCAGTTGGTGTACCTGCATGGTCGTTTTGCCGAGTACGACCGAAATATTAACCGGTACGTCGTAAACTGCTTCTAGCGATAGGTTCGTATCATCGCGAGGTGTGCTTGCGCCAAAGGCGGCTGCCATTTCACCGGTATTTCCAGTGGGCATTGCGCTAGGCTTTTCGGCCAGTACTTCTGCGGGTATCTCCGTACCCATATCCATTTCATCACTCATGGTCTTCTCCCTTAATCTCATTGGTCGTCGGTGGTGTTTCGGTTAGTGGCTCACTTTCTGGAGTTGCAGAAGGTGAGTTGATAATGGTTCTTACCGGTGCATTTGCGTGCACTTGCGGTGGTGTCTCGGTTACTATCTCAGCGGATGGGGTTGCCGTGATAGGCTGCGGTGCGGAGGTTTGAGTTTCTAACGTTGCTTCAACAGAGACCTCTGCTTCGAGCGTGCTGGTTGTGGTAAAGTGGCGGCTGATAATGCCTTCAACTTCGCTCCATAGGTTTGCGGTATCGCGCATGGCCTGGCCATGTTTCCAGTTCAGCGTGCAGTCGTTTAGCGTGAGGCTCTCATCTGCATTTACGGTGACCGTGTTTGGTAATTTACCTTGCAGTAACGGCGCGATTTCTGGATGCACATTTGCGGTGATTTCCGGTGAGTCGAAGAGACCGTTTAGGCACTCATCAATCATCTCTGCAATATCGCTGATCGGGTCTTTTCGCAAGGCCTCGCCCGCTAGTTTTTCGGCACAGGTAATAACGAGTTTCCCAAGTTCCACCTGACGCTTTGAAAGTGTTTGGCTATAGTCACTTTGCAGCTTCCCAATTTTCTCATTCACTTGGCCGACAATGCCATTCAGAACTTCTAGATGCTGCTGATTTTGGTGTTCTGCATCGCGCACGCCTTCTTTTTTGCCCGCTAGGAATCCATCATCGTAAGCGTGTTGTTTGGCTGCCTCGAGTTCCTCTTGGCTAAAAGTTGGAATGATTATTTCTTCTGCCGCTTCTTCTTCTGGCCCATTCAAACCATCGGCAATAATAGCCGATGAGGTGGCCGTTTCATCGCCACCAAAAGGTTCAAATGTGAAGGGAGTAATTTTCATCGTTTTGTCCTGTTTCCTATCCTAATAAACCAGTTGATCGTCAGCACCGCCATCAGCAATGATGATTTCACCTTTAGCAGCGAGGTCTTTTGCTTGCATCACGATGTACATTTGATTCTCATCCACATCTTTCAAGCGAACTGGGCCAGCGCCTTCCATTTCCTCTTTGAGGATTTTCACGGCACGTTCACTCATATTACCAAAGAAGAGGTCTTTAATTTCATCCGAGGCGCCTTTGAGCGCGATCGACAATTTATCTTTATCAATGCCACGCAAGAGTGCTTGGATACCGCTTCCGTCGATCTTGATGAGATCTTCGAACGTGAACATAAGCGCGCGAATACGTTCTGCTGCATCTTCATCGCGGCCTTCAAGGTCGCCCATGAATTTAGTTTCCGTATTCCGGTCGAAATTATTGAAGATTTCGGCCATCATCTCATGGCTATCACGGCGTTGCGTTTTCGCGAGGTTACTCATGAATTCGACGCGTAGCGTTTTCTCAATACCATCGAGCACTTCTTTTTTCACGGCTTCCATACTCAACATACGAGTGATGACATCCATTGCCAAATCTTCAGGCAGCTCGGTCAGCACCTTAGCGGCATGATCGGGGCGAATTTTAGACAGTACCAGTGAGATAGTTTGCGGGTACTCGTTCTTGAGGTAAGTGGCGAGTACTTCTTCGCTGACATTGCCAAGCTTCTCCCAAGTGTTCCGACCGGCAGGACCGCGAATATCATCCATAATGGCATCGACACGGTCTTTACCAAGAGCTTTTTGCAGTAGGCGTTCGGTGCTATCGAGGTTACCCGAAATTCCGCCCGTTGCATTAAGCTGGTCTGCAAATTCCATGAAGAGTTTCTCGACGACTTCAGAGGGCACAGGACCTAAGCTTGTCATGGTGCTAGAGATTTCCTTAATCTCATCATCTTCCATCAAAGAAAATAGCTTGCCGGCATTATCTTCGCCCATCGCCATCATCATAATCGCGGTTTTTTCTAAGCCAGTATACTTAGTAACATCTTTTGGATTCGCCATAATTATCTCTTATTACTTTCCAGTTTACCTTAATCGTCCGTGCCTTGAATCCATTGACGTAGAATAGTCAACGCTTCGTCAGGGTGTTGATCGACAATTTCGTTAATTTTGCGGAAGCTTGCTGACTTGATACGACCTTGTACGCGATCAACATTAATCAGATCATCATCATCATCTTCTTCGAAGCGCTGGTCAGTGAGCTGACCCGCTAAGGTTGGAGCACCCAGTGCGGCTTTCTCAGCGGCTTCAAGTTCAGGATCGATGCGAGTGGCTTCAATCGCACGGGTCACAAGTGGTTTAATGATCATCAAGATTGCCATCATTGCCACGAGACCGATCACGAGTGTTTGAACAATGCCTTGCAGTTCATCACGCAACCAACCGAGAGGCTCTTCCGGTGCTTCTAGTTCTTCAGGGCTATCAAACGGCATGTTGATGACTTCGACGGTATCGCCGCGACTTGCATCAAACCCGATAGCAGATTTTACCAACTGCGCCATTTGCGTGAGAGCGGCTTCGTTACGTGGAGAGTAAACGGTTTCGCCTTCTTCATTAAGCGCGTAAGTGCCATCGACCAAGACTGCAACAGATAGGCGATTAATCGTGCCTGTCTCTGTGATATGGTTTTTCACTTCTTTCGAAATCTCAAAATTCGTCGTCGCGTCAGAGCGATCTAAGCTACGGCTTTCGAGTATGCCTGCTTCGCCTGCATTAGCGTCAGGTAAGTTATTGCCGACCGTTACATTTTCTTTGAGGTCTTTCTCCGTGCTTCGCTCCGTCTCGCTGCTTTCTTGGATAGAGCGTGCGACCTGGCTTTCAGGGTCAAAGGTTTCAGATTTTACCACAATACGGTCAAAATCGATATCCGCAGTGACTTCTGCACGAACCTTGCTCGCACCGACAGAGCTGGCAAGTAGCTCTTCAATGGTGCGGCGCATGCGTTTCTCGTAATTGATGCGATATTCATCGGCATCTGAAGAGAAAGCATCTTCTTCTTCACCATCTGCGAGCCCACGTGCGAGGAGGCGACCTTTGCTATCAACGATCGTAATTTTTGCAGATTTTAAGCCTGGGACCGCCGTCGCCACCAAATGGCGTATCGCACCGATTTCCGATTTGCTGAGTTCGCTGCTTCCACGAAGGTCGAGTGCGACTGAGGCGGTTGGTTCGCGGCGATCACGGGTGAAAAGCTCACGCTTGGGCACCACTAAGTGAACACGGGCAGAATCAACGCCTTTAAACGAGCCAATCGTGCGCGAGAGTTCGCCTTCTAGTGCACGTAGCATGTTGACGTTTAAAACAAAGTTGGAGGTTCCCATCGCGTCTGTTTGGTCGAAAATCTCGTAACCGACGACGGAGCCGGTGCCGGGCAATCCTTCTTGCGCGAGCGCCATACGTAAGCGTAATACGTCATTTGCAGGGACCATGATTTGGCTGCCATTGGCGCGGAGTTCATATTTCACACCGCGTTTTTCGAGCTCAGCAACCACTTCGCCACTATCTTCGATCGGTAGATTGGTAAAAATGGGAGACATAGTAGACGAGCCCATGCTTACGGAAAGGAAGATGAAGAAACCAATTAGTACAATCGCAACGCCAGCCATAAAAGCGAGGCGCATAGGGCCAAGCGCCTGCAAAGACCGGATAACGCTACTATCAGAAACGCTGCTGGTGGCGCCTCCAGCATCTTCGTTATCAACTTCTGCGGTGGTAGCTAAAGCGTCAGCCATATTGGTTACTCCCCTGTCTTCTCTTATTTTTACCGCATAAGTGTTAAGAAAGTCTTAACGATAGGAACTTTTTTCCTAGCAGAAAAATTTATTATTATTTTTCAATAACATGAAAATATATTACTTTCACCTATCTCACCAGAAACAAACCAGTAAATCCAGTTTAAATTTTATTTTCATGAATTATGTGTGACATATAGGCAATATTTGCCGATAAGACATTGATTCATCTTAATGCTAGCTTTTTGGATAGAGTCACGGCACAAGAAGGCATGGCCGTTTACACCCATTTAGAGGATTCGCAGATAGAGGAGCTCCTGAACGATTATACGTTAGGGGAATTCGTTTCTGCGCAGGCGATCGTTGAGGGAATTGATAATAGCAATTACCTGCTAAAGACGACCCAAAATACCTTTATCCTCACGCTTTATGAAAGCCGGATTCCGGCAGAAGATCTGCCTTTTTACCTGCATTTAATGTCCTACATGAAGGATCAGGGGGTTGAATGCCCGCGCACTCAAATGCGCAAAGATGGTGAGTTATTGAGTCAGGTGCAGGGGCGCTCCGTCTCTATTACGAGCTTTCTTGAAGGGCGCGGTCTCACAGAAATTCAACCCAAACATTTGGCGGAACTGGGCGAGTTTGTGGCGAAGATGCATGTGGCGACCCAAGGTTTCGACCGCACTTTGCGCAATAACTTGGCACCGAACCGACTTGCCTCGCTATTTGATCAGGTCAAAGGCCATCTAGGTGCGCTAGCGCCGAATCTAGTCAATCATATTTCGGATGAATTAGGGCAGATGCAAAGCTGGCCAACGCTAGATTTACCGCGCGGTGTGGTGCATGCAGATATTTTCCCCGACAATGTCTTTTTCATAGGTGATAGACTGACCGGCATTATTGATTTTTATTTCGCGTGCGAAGACTATCTCGCTTACGATCTTGCGGTGACTTTCAATGCGTGGTGTTTTGACGGAATCGATAATGCAGAATTTAACCGTGCCAAAGCGCAGCAGCTCATTTCCGCTTATCATAAGGTGCGCCCTTTAAGTGATGCGGAGTTGGATGCACTTTCTTTTCTGGCAAAGAGTGCCTCTATTCGTTGCTTGTTAACGCGCTCGCGCGATTGGTTCTTCCAGATAGATGGCGCGGTGGTTAAACCTCACGACCCGATGGAATATGTCAAGAAATGGAAGTTCCATTGCCAAGAGAAAAGTTTTAGAGAGTATATCCTATGAAGCAGGTGAAAATTTATACGGATGGTGCATGCAGCGGAAATCCGGGACCGGGAGGCTGGGGTGCCGTGCTGATTTACGGCGACCACGAAAAGGATATTTCCGGCGGTGAGCTAGATACTACCAATAACCGGATGGAGATGATGGCCGTCATCGAAGGCGCGCGCGCCTTAAAAGACCCCTGCGAGTTGTCGATCTATACCGACAGTACGTATGTGATGAAAGGGATCATGGAGTGGCTGAAGGGCTGGAAAGCCAGAGGTTGGAAAACCGCTGCCAAGAAGCCCGTCAAAAATAAAGATCTCTGGCTGGAACTAGAGGAAGCACTTTCTCCCCATAAAGTTGACTGGAACTGGGTTAAAGGCCATTCAGGCGATGAATATAATGAGCGTGCCGACCAGCTGGCTTATGTCGAATCACAAGCGCTGAAAGAGGGCGCTAGTTAAACCGTCAGCCCAGTTTATCCGGGTAATGACGAGGAGTGTAAAATAGTTTATGTCTAAGCTTATGAATCTGAAATTCAACGAACAAGGCCTCATTCCCGCCATCGCTCAACAGCATGATACGGGCGAAGTATTGATGCTGGCTTGGATGAACCAAGAGTCGATCGATAAAACGCTAGAAACGGGTGAAGTGCATTATTTCTCACGTTCGCGTCAAGAACTTTGGCACAAGGGCGCGACCTCGGGTCATCTGCAAAAGTTGATCAGCTTGCGCTTTGATTGCGATAAGGATGCAATATTATTGCGGGTCGATCAAACCGGACCAGCTTGTCATACTAATCGTAAAAGTTGTTTTTATCATGAAGTTCAACAAGAGAATGTAACAATTCTTTCCAAACCACAGGAATAGTTTGTTCTACTGCCGAATAAACTTGAAAAGTAGGTAAAAGCTGGCGTAACTTCACTGCTTCGAACCTAAAAATGAGAGCTTATGTTAGCACTGCAATATTCGATCCATCTACCCCATGATACGGATGACTCTGTCATTGAAGATCGTGTGGCTCAACGTGCTCCTGTTTTTGAAGAGCTGGATGATATGGTGCATAAAGCATTTCTCTATAACCGCGATGATAAGCTCTATGCTCCTTTCTATGTGTGGAAGAATCTACCCGGCGCGCGCGATTTTTTATTTGATGAATTATTTCAAGGCTTTGTAAAAGAATTCCGTCGTCCGCGCATGCGTAGTTGGATTGTGCTGCATCAATCTGGCGGGGAGCTGCCTTTGCAACCAAGCTTCGCACGCTGCGAAAGTGATCTCGTGCCGGCTGAAGAGAGTCTCGAAGATCTAATTGAGAACCAGCGCTTGAAGCAGCAAGAAATACTGAAAGATCCGAATCTTTATTATCATTTAACGGCGCTTAATCCAGATCGTTGGGAATTGATGCATTATTCGTTATGGAAGGATGCCGCCAGTGCGCCACGCCCCGAATCGGATTGTGTGCAAGATTTTGAAGTACTGCATTTGAACGAGCCAGGTCGCCATAATAGCGAAGCCGCGTGAGCCTGTCTCCGCAAGCCCAAACCGTCGCCGCGCAGTTAGATGCGTTGGTTGAGATTTGTGAAAAAGCGCATCAGGTCATCCTGCCTTATTGGCGAACGGAGCTGGAAATTGAATCAAAAGATGATAATTCCCCGGTCACCAAAGCCGATAAAGCTGCCAATGAGGTCATCGAAAAAGCGCTGTTAGCATTATTCCCCGATATCCCGGTAGTATCTGAAGAAGGTACGCAAGAGGCATTAGCCCAAGATGCGATCTATTGGCTGGTCGATCCGGTGGATGGAACAAAAAGCTTTATCGCAGGCTTAGATGAGTTCACGGTCAATATTGCCCTGATTGAACAGAACAAACCGGTGATCGGTATCCTTGGCGTGCCGGCGCAGAAGAAAATCTACAAAGCGGTGGCAGGCCAAGCCGCATGGAAGCGCCATGAAGGCGAAGAATGGCAAAAAATTGAAAGAGCTGAGCGCCCGGAAGATGGATTGCGTGTTGTCACCAGCCGTTCGCATCGCTCACCCAAACTCACCCAATGGTTGGATGATAATGGGGTGAAAGTAAAAGAACATATCGGCGCCGGTAGCGCGCTTAAGTTTGGCCTCGTTGCCGAAGGGTTAGCCGATCTATATGTGCGCATCGGGCCCACTATGGAATGGGATACGGCTGCCGGTCATTGCCTTGTTGAGGCCGCAGGCGGCATCATGACCGACCTTGAAGGTCAGCCGTTTCTGTACGGAAAAGAAGGTTATTTAAATGGTGGGTTTATCGTGCGCGGCGTGCGCTAGAAGTAATTAAGGGTGCGCCACCGGCACACCCTTAATTATAAATTCATACCACCTGAAGTATATCGCACGTTCGGTTTGTGCATGTTGCACAAGATCCGGGCGCCCAGCTTCTCCACGGTTGTAGTGTGCCAAGGCGCGCACCATTTCTGCGGTAGTAGGCTGCGAAATCGAACGTATCCTTCGCATCCTGACTTAAGGGGCGGAACGAATGCACTTCGTTTTCTTCCAGCAAAGTCGCTGGAGTATACGCCGGGATGCGGGATTTCGCATTGGGGCCTAACCTCCTGTGAGGTTGGTTTCCAATGATGTCATACCGTTGTATGAGCACTTCGTTGCTTAGTAAAACAGTTCCGCTTAATCCGCCATGGTCGTGCACTGGGCACTCCGCAGCATTCTGGAATCGGTTGAAAATTAACCGATAGCGAGCAGTCAATAATATTTCGATTTCGATTAACGGCGTGCTTTGCGGGCGTGGGCCAATTAAATCAAAGGGGCTGACACCTAATAATATTCTTTGAGCAACTTTTTCAGGTCTGCCAGTAAGTCACTTGGTGTGCCCATATTAAACCTCCACTCACATTCTTTCAAGAACAGATTAAAATGCTC
>JAQXAR010000044.1 GCA_029252805.1 Rickettsiales bacterium | reverse complement strand
TTGTTTTATATCTGTTATCGAACGCTTCTCTTCGTCGGGGAGTAGCGCAGTCTGGTAGCGCACCTGGTTTGGGACCAGGGGGTCGCAGGTTCGAATCCTGTCTCCCCGACCATTTATTTTTATATTAATCAATCGCTTGATTGGTAGTTTAAGATTTTAGGTAGCATATAGGTAGCATTCGAAAATGTCTGTCGGGAGCAAACCTTCTGTTTGCCTGTCTTTTTTCTATAATCATCTATTGTTTTTGCGTTATCTAGAGCAACCTCTTACCTCTTTCCTCCACATCAGTAATTGATTGTCGTTTGAATTATTCTTAATAGCAAGAAGGCTCTAATCAAAGATTACATATAACAAGCCTAACCAATTCCCTGAGAAGCCATCTCATTAGGTTTATCTTTATCCCTTTGCTCCCATCGCTCTTGACTTTCTTCAACCGCTTTCCGCAGATCATCATAGCGATCAACAATGACTACCTTCCGTTCTCTCTGTACAGCAGGATCGAGCAAATTCAACTCATTGATAACGTGATCAAATACGCCTTTCCCTGTCGTCGAGTCTTGCTTGTTGTAGATAATGATGTCTTTACGCTTTGATTCATCCTTTTCCACGCGATTCATGATAAGTGACTGAATCAATTCTTGTGCAGTACCATGCGCTCCGGGAGCGTAAACGTGTGTGTTCGCTTTAAGCATGGCGTGCATACGGCGAATGATGTTGCCAGATTCAAAGTAATTCTCTCCCTCACGGCTACCTGCCGCTGGTTTGCCAGATCCTTCCTGCTTAATCAAAAATTCCATACTGAACGCGAAGAAACGATCTTTCGGAACATACTTGTCATTATCAGCGATCTTATAGAGTAGGTCTTCATTCTCTTTGAGCATTTTTTCGATATTAACTGACTCAAACGGCACTTCGTCACCCTCAAGGATAGGTGCTGTGCGGGTGATGATATACTTTTGCAATTCTTCTTTTTCTTCTGCGTTAAGAAAATCGTCTTCAAGAATTGCCTCTAACTTGTCACGAGAGAGGTAATACTCCAAAAACCCAGCATGAGCTGCGCCCATCGGGCCGTCTAGTTGACCTCCACCTGTTACTAATGTCCAATCGTTACTGGCGATATATTGTGCGATGTTTCCGGTTCGACGTGTGTAGCTGGGAGAATTGTTAAAAGCTCCTCCGCCGATAAAGACAGAGAAACGATCTTTGGGTAGCTGAAAGCCCAGAACCTCATCCTGTGAAATATCATCATAGGGGTATTCGGTGCTTCCGTTGATGCTCTCACCAAGAGTATGCTTAAAGCGCTCAGCCGCTTCTTGCTGATATTCGCGCAACTCTTCGTCTGTTTCGGCCACTTTGATAGGAGAAGTGCCTTGTGCTAACCCATTCCAATAAGTTTCATCGAAGAGTCGTAAAGCAGGATCAAAGTGGTTGTCGCGGTTATCAATGATGATGCCCGTATTCTTGCTCTCTGGGTGAATGAGACGAGAAACAACCACCAACATGAGGATTTGCACATTGTCTTCTAACGGTCTGCGCTTCTCTTCAAATATCTCGGATTGAATTTCTTCTGCACGTTGCTCAAATCCTTTCTGGATATCTTCAACGCCAGCAAACTCATTTGCTTGCGACTCTTGGTAAATCTTATCTATAGCGAGTCGATCTATCTTCTTTTGATTGACGGTGCTTGGGCGTAAGATAACTGAATTAACTGCTGCGATAGGTTTGAGGTTTGGGTTCTTTAATAACTCATCATAAGTGGGTAAGCGAACCAAAGGTATATTGTTAATTTTAGGAACTGATTGCGGTGTTTTTTTAGGCTCTGCACCATGAAATAAATCACCATGCAAATACCCAACTTGTAGGGGGGATGGGTTAATGTACTTATTGTCTTTCCCTAATGTGAACCCCATCGCTTCAACATTCTTCATTCGATAATCTATTGCATCGTTTGTTGGATCAAATAAGCTATCATCCAAGATCATAGCTGCTCGATTCTTCGCCATTCCCTTTTCATCTAGAGCTAACTCGCCAGATTTATCGCGAAGATAAAATAAATCATCATAGGTAACGGAAGTGCCGGGATCATTATGCCGTGTAAGGAGAGTGTTTTGCCATTGAGCAGGTGTTGTGAATCGTCCTTCTGCTTCATAAGCAAAAGTATCTGAAACTTCATTCTGACTCGGATCAACCAAGGCAACGCTGGTTTCATTTTGGTAACGTAAATAATCCAGTTTGGCTTTATTTTGCCCCATGTGAATAATCTCGACCAATTCGAAAATTCCACCTTTGAGCGTTTCAACAATCAATTTCAAGTCAGGGCCTGGAAACCCCGTTGCATCATCTTCAAACCCTCGGAATAAACGCTCGTAGTTTTCCTTCTTCGGATCATCATCTTTAATAATACGGCGGCGTAATTCCTCTTTCATAAACTGCACAGCGGTTTTCTCTGCGTTGGTCTCAGCAACGATACTCAAGCCAGAATCCTCAACCATTCCAACAATACGACCATCATCAATACCTTTGGATTTTAGCACTTCTTTCACCTTATCGAAGATAGAGTGACCAGCATCACCATTGGGCACAGAAGCGCCAAAGATGTTGAGTAGCTCATGCCCTTTTTCCTGCACATGATCATCGTAGTTACTGTTATCTTCGGGTGTTTTAGTGGGAGGTATACCTAGTTCATCAAGGGTGAAAAAATTCACATCATAATTCTCAAATATACGCCGGTAATTCTCAATTTTATCAGGCGAGGTACTATAAAAAACAACGGTTGAACCGGGTTCTAATAATGCGGGATTTATTGAAGTCATTCGTAATACCTTAATGTTAACGTAGCTATACCAACTTATAACATATATTAACCAATGGCGCATATTACAGTTATATGACGAAATCCTTGCTCTTGGTTTTCTATTCTATACTATCGCGACTTAGCAATCGCAGTGGATTGCTGGGGCGTAGTAACCCTCTTATCGTACGCGGTTTGTGTGACCGTTTCGCACTCCTCAACTTAGTTGGGGAGGCATTAGCGTATGCAATAGCTCTTTGAGTAAAGGCTAATGCGGCTTCTCGTACGATAGGCTTACTAACTCCCCAGCACCAGTTTGAGGAGAAAGTTATGTTTTATGCAATACCGATGGTGGTGGCTATCATTTTAGCAATTATCGCTGATAAATATGCTAAGGAAAGAAACCCTAAACCCTTTGATTTTGTTTGGGGGTATTTCGTTGCGATAGGTAGTGCACTTTACAATTTTTTGTTTTTCGTGCTGATAATGATTGAGTATTTTAATAACACGAAAGCAGAAACATTAATTGCAGCAATCTTGTGTCTGTTTGGTGTAGTTCTCTATTATCCGATGTTTACCTTACATTTCTTCCGCATTTTACAAACGGAATGCCACCGCCTTTGACTCGCATAGAACGTAACCATGAGAGCGAGAAACCATACAGCTTGGAAACCTCTATTTCGGTTAATAGCTTTTTCGATGTTTTATCCATAACAATTATTCCTTTCGTTGGATTGCTATAGATTTACTATGGTATTATATGCTGAACAAATTATAGGGGGTTAGCCTAAAAGGCTTATTAGGTAAGGGTTTGAGGTGTATTATCGGCCAATAAAAAATAAAAAATTACAATAAACGTTATTTATAACTACCCATTGATAGGAATAATTTTCGCCTTATTACCGGCCATCACCGCTGCCATCGTATTGCCTACAAGGTGCGCCGCTTCATGCATTGGTTTACCCACTAAGTGCGCGTAACGCTCTGTAGTGGATTGTTGGGTGTGCCCCAGTAGTTTACCAATCATGTAGAGATTCATGCCTCCTGCCGCAGCCATAGAAGCATAAGAATGACGCAAATCATGTAACCGGACATCCTCTAAACCTGCTTTCCTTCTAATACGATCCCATGCTTTTTGGAGGGTTACATAATACCCTTTTTTGCCAATACCGGGCAGAACGTATGGGCAGCCCTCTATACATTCCGCCGATGCTAATAACTCTAAGGCGGGAGGCGCAAGATATATCGTTTTCTTACCTGTTTTTGAATCAGGAAGATTAATACGACTTTCTTCAAAATCTATCCATTGCCATTCAAGTTGGCAAATTTCATTCTTTCGACAGCCTGTGAAAAGCAGTAAGCGTATAGCCAGAATCGCTTTAGGCATTTCTGTTTGTTCAATTTCACATTGATTAAGCACTTCACTGAGCCTTAGCAATTCTTCATTCTTCAAAAAACGATCTCTCGGTTCTTCTTTGTATTTATCAACAAATGAGCATGGGTTTTCAATTTCTGTTCGATATTGCCATCTTTGCGCGAGACGTAAAAGTTTTCCTGTCAATTCGATTACTCGATTTGCAGCGTAAGGTGTTTCTTTCATTCTTTGATGAACCTGAATGAAGGTGTTGCGATCAACAGTGTTAATACTCAATTTTCCTAGTTTTGGCTTGATGTGCTTCTCAATTAGTTTCTTTTCCTCAATAAGGGAGCGGGCTTTTAATTGCGAAGAGTAACGCTCTAAGTAAATCTCAATAAACTGTTCGATAGTTATAAGCTTCTTGCGTAGTTGCTTATCGGCGGAAGGATCGCCGCCATTAGCAATTTGCGCTAACCATTGCCGGGCAATACTTCGTGCTTGGTCGCATGTAATATTACCATGAACTCCAATAGTAGGGTTCCGTTGCTGCTTCTGCGCATTGCGGTAATAGAGCTGATAGACCCGTTTGCCTTTTGGGGTAACCTTGCATCGAAATCCGCGCAATTCGTTGTCATGTATAAGAATATCTTTATCGCTAGGGGATTCGCGCTCCACAATAGTTTTATTCAGTTTTGGCATTTAACGATCCTCACCTTGTATGAATATACTACCTAGGTAGCAAATAAGTAGCAAATTAAATTGCAATAAATAGCTTTCGGTATTATCGGGTATTAGAGATATCCAGTAATTATATATATTTTACAGTAAGTAATAACGGTTAATGAAAGTCAGTGTCGATAGGTAAAAATACAGGACAACAAATTCGAATCCTGTCTCCCCGAACATTAGAATTTCAGCTATATTATTATATAAAAAGGGGCTGACACCTAACATTTAAATTGTTAGGAGTTATTGATGTATATAAAGCATTGTAAGTTATCGAGAAATAAGCAGTTAGAGTTGATAAAATATTTCATTGCGGGT
>JAQXAR010000043.1 GCA_029252805.1 Rickettsiales bacterium | reverse complement strand
CCTTACGGATATTTCCGTCTCGCAGAATAACTCAATATAACATATTCTATAGCTAATATGACCAGCCTCACCACGGGCTGGTCTTCTTGTATGACCCATGCGCTATAACAAAACATATAAAACCATAGCCGAACAGGCTGACCTGCTGGAGGTGCGAGGCCTCATCATTGATGATCGCCGCAAGGCCGAGCATTATCTGGCCAAGATCGGTTATTACCGTTTGAGTGGGTACTCCTACGTGTTCCGCCAGAGCGAGCAAGACAATGATGGTGCATGGAAGGTATTAGATACCTTCAAGCCTAACGTCACTTTTGAGAATATCAAGGAGCTCTACGTGTTTGATAAACGACTTCGCTTGCTACTGCTGGATGCGCTGGAGCGTATTGAGGTGGCTCTGCGGGTAGATGTCTCTGCCCAGCTAGGTCTGCGTGATCGCTGGGCGTACCTGAAACCCGAATATCTGTACGACAGCTTCATCCGCTCTAGTGGCTATGACCGATGGAAACAGAGTTATGATAAGAAGTATCGTGGATCCCGTGAGGACTTCATACAACACTTCAAGGGCAAGTATGATGGTGATCTGCCGATATGGATGGCCGTGGAGCTATGGGACTTCGGTATGCTGTCGGTATATATCGGCCAACTCAAAGACCAGTACAAAGCACCTATCGCAGAAACCTATGGTATCAACCGCTATGCGCTTCTGCGTAACTGGCTGCACTCCATGAATGTGGCACGCAACATCTGCGCTCACCATAGCCGCTTGTGGAACCGTGTGCTGCCTGTGCGTGTCGGTTACCCCAATGCCGCCATGCCAGAACTCCATCGGTTGAAGCAGGAGCAGGTAGATGCTACCCGCCTTTACCCTGTCCTCTGCACTATCCAGTACTTCATGCGGCAGGTTAGCCCCAACAGTCAATGGGGTAATCGGTTGGTGGAGTTGATAGATGCTTTCCCAGAGTCCGAATACACCTCCATACAAGCGATGGGGATACCGCAAGACTGGAAAGACTGGCCACTCTGGCAGTCATCCAAATAAGAACACGCCACCACTAAAGTCACAAGAATTGATATCTAGCGTGCGACCTATGTGCGACTTGGGTGGATGTTACGGATTTTACGATAAGCCTGTAACTGGCTGTGGTATTGGTTGCGGGGGTAGGATTTGAACCTACGACCTTCAGGTTATGAGCCTGACGAGCTACCGGGCTGCTCCACCCCGCGTCACCATATATAAAACCCTCTAGGAGGGAGGAAGAGTTATAAGCGTTAAGCCTCGCCTGTGCAAGCCCTTAATTTCGAGATTATTCAATTTCCCAGTTAATGCAAAAACGATAGGGGGAGGCGGCATCTCCGGCAATAATGGTGTTATCGCCTGGGGTTAGAACGGCAGAATCACTTTCATGCATACTGCCAATTGGGATATCATTCACGATCGTGCCCGTACGGCTGCCGCGATCCACCACTTCGAGTCCTTGCGCACCCTTTTGTACACAAAAATGACTGCGTGAGAGGATGTTCTCATTCGCCCCTTTGATCTCTAGGTCATTCATATCGAGGGATTCCCCCATACCCACATTGCCAGCAGACCCAGACCCTACACGGTAAGGAGCTTGGATTACGGTTCCTTTTCCAAGCTGTTCTTTGAGCTGATTGGAAAGAGGGATAAGTGAAATACGTTTCACCTCATGCGCCGCGCTAGTCGCGAGTTGGAATTGGTTTTGTTTATTGAGTAGACGAGAGATTTTTTGATTTCCGCTCCGTAAGCGTTCCATCAGTGCTTTTAGCATTTGAGCAATCTCAGCCGGGCTTTGACCTAATAAATGATGCAAGGCATCGCGAGAGATTTTCTTAACAACGATAGGGCCATCCGCAGCAGCCGAAGCGGAGCGGGGGGTGTCGCTGATTAAGCCCATCTCTCCAAACAGCTCGCCAGAGCCTAAGTTGGACAGCAGCACAGTACCACGTTCAGTGCGTTTGAAGATCTCGACGCTACCTTCGCTGATTAAATAAGCAAAATCGCTCTCTTCACCTTCGCGAAAGATAAGCTCACCATGTTGGAATGTTTGTTCTTCTAGCATAGGGCAACCATAAGGGGGAAACCTTAAGAAAGGGTAAAATGCAGCTGAGAAGATTATTAATGACTCTTCATCATTCTGTCACAATTCCTAGACATACTAAGTTTATATGAACAGAAACTTGAGAGCGAGTAATTAGATGCCAAGTAATTTTGATACTAGTAAGACCTATGGCGTAACGTACGATAATAAAGGCAAAGAGTTTGGGAAAGGCATGATAAGTGATCCCAACAATAATGTTGATGTCCACACAATCCAAGACCGCATTTGGGATCTGATGGAAGAAAATCCTGAAATTAAGGCAGCGGTGCTGGAGGCAACCCCAGACAGTCACAAAAAATACCTCGCAAACAAAAGCGCATTTATAGATGGAAATTTAGGCACCGCAACTACAGCAGCCATTAAAGGCGTTCAGAATTTCTTTAACGAAAAAGAATTATTTGAAGATAAAGCACTCGTCGTTGACGGCGTGTGGGGCGACAAGACTCGCGCGGGGCTTACCAATTACAATCAAGAGCAAGATCAAATCTGGCGTGATGGTGGTTATAAGTTGCAGCAATCTCCTCAACCTGAGCCTCAGCCCTCTTCCTACGCAACAATGCTACCCCCCCCTGAGCTTATGAACCTAAGTTTCATGGTTCCTGAATCAACTAGGGTAGATCAAACGGTCTTTTTGGCGCCAGTGCCAGGCTCTACTGCGTCTATCGAAGCGGCTTGCCAAGACTTTAAAGACGATATCGGCGCTTGTTTTGAAGAAAAAGTAGATCAATGCTTCGTTGAAGCGGCGCCTGTGAATAATGGTCCAATATTAGCTGCCAATCTGGAGGCACCGGTTAAAGGTCGATAGTCGTTAGTCACATTCTCTTTGCAATCGAACCGTTGGCTTTACCTGCCAGTTTGAGCACGCGCCGTAATCTACGCAATGAGAACCGCTATGTGCCTGGTTGGTGAAATCACCTGCCATTTTTAGTTCATTAGAAGAAGTATCGATCTAATAATACCCTCACACATACCTTAAAACACCGTAATTCGAATGCCTTTGTTCGAGCCTTGTTAATGGCTTCAATTCATTCTTGGCACCTAGGGATTTCTCTGGGGTAGGCGATAATCGCTTAATCTCTTGAAGAAATAGTGGGGCGAGTGACGGGTTTCGAACCCGCGACCTCCAATACCACAAACTAGCGCTCTAACCAACTGAGCTACACCCGCCACGACTGTCACGGTTGATAATGAGAATCTTCGTTAAGGTCAAGCGCGAGAAGTGGGGTATTCGGATTAGAGAGAGAAAAACTTATGTTGCAGTGCGAAAACAGGCTTGCGCAAGCCAAAAGAGGGTGCCATACCTTGTTTCCGTAGTCTCTTGATTAAACACTGTTACGGAAAATGCACTGGCACCATGAAAAAAATTGAAGCCATTATTAAGCCTTTTAAATTAGATGAAGTCAAAGAAGCGCTGCAAGAAGCCGGACTGCAGGGGATGACTGTGACTGAGGCCAAGGGTTTTGGCCGTCAAAAAGGGCATACGGAGCTTTATCGTGGTGCTGAATATGTGGTTGATTTTTTGCCCAAGGTGAAACTAGAACTTGTTGTAGAAGATAGCCAAGTTGAGCGAACGATTGAAGCGATCATGTCGGCGGCACAAACAGAGAAAATTGGGGATGGTAAAATCTTCGTAACCGCAGTAGAAGATGCGATACGAATCCGAACGGGTGAGCGTGGTGATGACGCGCTCTAAGTAAAACAAGGCGGCTTTTGGTCGCCTTTTCTTTTGATAAATTCAACTAAACCATGAGGAAAAAAATGGGCAATAAAGTATTAGATTTGGTTAAAGAACATGATGCGCAATTTGTAGAGTTTCGCTTCACTGATCCAAAAGGAAAGTGGCAGCATACAGGTTATATCGCTTCACAAGTGGATCAAGATTTGCTGGATGAGGGCATTATGTTTGATGGCTCATCTATCGCCGGTTGGAAGACGATCAATGAGTCTGATATGATTCTCCAGCCTGATGCTGAAAGCGCATTTTTGGACCCATTCACCGCGCAAACAACCGTGGTTGTATTCTGTAGTATCGTCGAGCCAAGTACAGGTCAGAAATATGATCGTGATCCTCGCTCAACCGCAGAGCGTGCGGAAGCGTATTTGAAAAATTCAGGCGTGGGTGATAAAGCCTTCTTCGGTCCTGAATTGGAGTTTTTCGTTTTTGATGATGCACGCTGGGACCTTTCCGCAGGTAGCAGTTTTTACGCGCTTGATTCCGAAGAAATGCCAAGTAATAGCGGCACGTCTTACGACATGGGGAACATGGGGCACCGTCCCGGCACAAAAGGCGGTTACTTCCCGGTAGCGCCGGTTGATTCGTTGCAAGATATGCGTGCAGAGATGCTCTCGGTGCTTAACATGGTGGGGATCGAATCTATCTTGCATCACCATGAAGTGGCGCCGGGACAGTGCGAATTAGGCACCAAGTTCGATACGCTAGTTAAATGTGCTGATAACGTGCAGAAGTATAAATATGTGGTTCACAATGTGGCGCATTCTTACGGCAAAACGGCGACTTTCATGCCTAAGCCCATCGCAGGCGATAACGGTTCTGGTATGCATGTTCACCAATCTATTTGGCAAGATGATAAGCCGCTTTTTGCAGGTAATGGCTATGCCGATCTTTCCGAAATGTGCTTGCACTACATTGGTGGTATCATCAAACATGCAAAAGCGCTTAATGCCTTCACAAATGCTTCGACTAACAGTTACAAGCGTTTAATCCCGGGCTTTGAGGCTCCAGTGCTATTGGCGTATAGTTCACGCAACCGTTCAGCTTCGATCCGTATTCCTTACGTGGCGAGTGCGAAAGCGAAACGTATTGAAACGCGTTTCCCTGATCCAACAGCGAACCCGTATTTTTGCTTTAGTGCATTATTGATGGCGGGCCTTGACGGTATCGAAAACAAAATTCACCCCGGTGATGCAATGGATAAGAACCTCTATGACCTTCCGGCGGAAGAGTTAAAGGATATCCCAACCGTTGCAGGTTCGTTACGTGAAGCATTAGAAGCGCTTAATGCAGACCGTGAATTCCTAAAACGTGGTGACGTATTCAGCGATGATCAAATTGATTCTTATATCGAATTGAAAATGGAAGAAGTGTATGCGCTCGAACATACGCCATCGCCAATTGAATTTGATATGTATTACTCCGTTTAAGACTCAATCGCCATTGCTCGCATAAAGCGGGTAATGGCGAACAAAAGAAAACCCCGGAAAGAGTGGTCTCTCCGGGGTTTTTGTTTATAGGGTGGTTGAGTGTGCTATGATTTGCATAAGCAGCTTTTGAGCCAGCTGAGTAAGAGGCCAACAAATAAACCCATGACTACGGTGCCGAATAACCAAGCCACTGGAATTGTCATCGTCTCAAGGGGTAACCAAGCGTAAGATTGCATATCCCACAGACCGAGCAGCAGACCGACACTGATACCAAACTTAATGCCGGTGACTGAGCATTTGCCGCCGCACTCTTTGGTTTTCGTATGGCAGCAATAAAGCATCACCAAGACAAGCGAGATGAGCGCCGTCATCAAATAAGAGAAATCAAGATGCAGCGCCATCTCTTCCGCACTACGCCATAGGGCAGAGGTTGCCTCATAATGCGGCTTCATTAAGATGCCGTGGAAGAGATATTGATAGGCTGAGATCAGGATGAATACGGCAACAGTTGGCAGTAAAATTCCCTTTAAGAGGCAGGGTTTTATATTGCAAGTTTCTTCTTTTTTAGCCATGGGAATGTTCCTTTGATGTTTGTTTCAAAGGGAAGGTAACTGGGGAGCTGTGGATAAGTCAATTTTAAGTTACTGAAATGGCTTATCTATTCCCAGATTCGGCAGTGACCGAGGCTATGCTGCATCAAGGTGCGGGCAATTTCGACGGCGGCATAGGTGAAGATACCTGTGGCTCCGGCGCGCTTAAACGCCATCAGCTGCTCCATCATCACGGCTTGCTCGTTAATCCAGCCCTTTTCACCAGCGGCTTTGACCATCGCATATTCGCCGCTCACCTGATAGGTGAAAAGCGGAACGGAAAAACTCTCATGCACACGGCGAACTACATCTAAATAGGGCAGGCCGGGCTTCACCATAATCATGTCTGCACCTTCGGAAATGTCGAGCGAGACTTCTTTTAACGCTTCATCGCCGTTAGCAGGGTCCATTTGATAGTCACGCTTATTGGCTTTGCCGAGATTCTCGGTGGAGCCAACCGCATCGCGGAATGGGCCATAGCAGCTTGAGGCATATTTTGCGCCATAAGACATAATGCTGACTTGCTCAAAACCGGCTGCATCCAGCGCGGCACGAAGGGTGCCTACGCGGCCATCCATCATATCGGAAGGGGCGATAATATCAGCACCGGCTTGCGCTTGAACGACCGCTTGTTTGGCCAGAATTTCGAGCGTGGAATCATTATCCACTTTATCTTCCATTACGAGCCCATCTTGGCCATGGCTGGTATAGGGGTCGAGCGCGACATCAGCGATGATCCCTATATTGGGGACTTCCGCTTTAATGGCTCTGATAGCGCGGCACATCAGGTTCTCGGGGTTGTAACTCTCAGCTGCATCATCTGTCTTAAGTTCTTGTGGAACGACCGCAAAGAGCGCGATGGCAGGAATGCCAAGCTCACGTGCTTCGCGAATTTGGGGGATTAGTTCGTCAATTGTTGAGCGCACCACGCCGGGCATAGATTCTACCGGTGTCCGTGTTTTTTCACCTTCTTGAACAAAGACAGGCCAAACGAGATCATGCACCGTTAGGTGGCTTTCTGCGACGAGTGCGCGTGTCCATGCATGTTGGCGGTTGCGACGCATACGAACTTCGGGGAACTGGCCTTGGCGGCGATTGTATTTTTGATTGCTCATATCAGATGAGGTATTTTTGCAGGAATTTTACTGCAATGTCCACCCCTTCTGGGTCAATTCCGTGCGGCAGTCCCGGGCGAGCATGTGTTTCAACTGAGATATCCGCTGCTATAAGCGCGCGTTCGGCAATTTCCATCGCTTGGAAGGGTACGATAGGGTCAGCATCGCCGTGGATAAGGCATATGGGTGGTTTTGCTTTTACTTCACGCGGCAATTTAGCGGCAGCTACCATCGCGCCTGAGAAGCCAACGATGCAAGCGACTGCATCTTCGCGGCGTAATGCGGTATAAAGCGACGTCATTGTACCTTGCGAAAAGCCAACAATCGCGAGCTTATTAATAGTCAGGTTATGTTCTTTCAACACCGCATCAATGTAAGCATTGAGGAGAGGTTCCGCGATTTTTATTTCACGTTCTAGGTCGGCTTCCTCGCGGCTTTGCAGAGAGAACCACTGGCGGCCATAAGGCGCCATATCGCAAGGGAAGGGCGCATCGGGCGAGACGAAGGTGGTATCAGGTAATTTATCGACCATTTCATCGGCGAGGCCAATGAGATCTTGCCCATCTGCCCCCAGACCATGCGCGAACATTACAAGGCGTTTTGTTTCACCAGAAGGGGCAGGGTAAGTATAAGTGTTTAAATCTGTCATGGGAAAGAGTGTTACGGCTATCTTCATCATTTTGCAACAATTGGGTGATATGATTAGAGAAAGTTAGGATACAATATGACCGTAAGTATAGAAGACCCGCGAAGTGCAGATGAATTAAAGGCTGCTGCGAAAGAAATGACTCCAAGGGAGGTTGCGGATTTTACGCTTAGATATACTCCGTTTGTTGATTATACAAAACAGATACAGGAGATAAAGGAGGCTCAGGATAAAATGGGTTGGTAGAGCACAGTAATGAAAATAGATGCAGGTGGTTCTGATCCTGACAAATCCGATATACGCCATGCAATGTCTTGGACAGAGAAAGGTACGGACAGAGTTAAAGCAGAAGAAGTATCGTCAGGATGGGCTAAAGAATGAACCTTTAATCTTTACCCTTTCTCCATAAGGCTCTACATCAGAGCTTATGTCCCAACCCAAACGACTTACGCTGATTGATGGCTCCGGTTTTATCTTTCGCGCTTATTATGCTATGCCTAATCTTACCAACCCGCAAGGGGTGCCGGTGGGGGCGGTTTACGGCTTTGTGAATATGATTCAAAAGCTGCTGCGTGATGCGCAAAACAATGAGTTTGAGGATTATATTGCGGTCATTTTCGATGCAGGGCGGTATACTTTCCGAAACGAAATTTACGATCAATATAAAGCCAACCGCGATGAAGCGCCGGAGGATTTACGGCCTCAATTTGCGTTAGTGCGTGAGGCGACAGCAGCGCTCAACCTGCCAGCCATTCAGCTAGCGGGTGTGGAAGCGGATGATCTGATCGCTACCTATACGAAGGTTGCAAAAGAGCAGGGCATTGATGAGGTTATCGTTGTTTCGTCTGATAAAGATTTGATGCAGTTGGTTGATGATAAAGCCGGTATCCACATGTTCGATGCGATGAAAAGTCGTGTCATCAACGAGGCTCAGGTCGAAGAGAAGTTTGGTGTCGCGCCGTATAAGGTGAAGGACGTACTGGCGCTAATGGGCGATAGCTCCGATAATGTACCTGGTGTGCCGGGCATTGGCCCCAAAACTGCAGCGCAGCTCATCCAGCATTTTGGCGATCTAGAGAGCCTGCTTAGCCGTGCCGAAGAAGAAGTGCCGCAAAAGAAACGCAAAGAATCGCTGATCGAATATGCTGATGATGCGCGGCTTTCTTATACGCTTGTGACGTTGAAAGATGATTGCGAGCTGCCGATGCCAATCGCTGATTGTATCGAAAAGCCACAAGAAGAAGAGCAGCTTCGCACGTTTCTACAAGAGATGGGCTTTAAAAAACTTGAGGAGCGGCTAGGGCAGGCTGCCTCAGATGCTGTCGCGTCAGAAGCGCAAGCATCAGAGCTGGGCAATGATCTCGGCGCTATTGAGGGGCATTATTCATTGATTGATGAAGCCTTTCTTGCGCAAGTGATTGCCAAGGCCGAAGCGGTTGGGCGCATTGCGGTATCGGTTGAAGAATCTGGTATTGGCCTATGCGTAGAATCTGGGAAAGCCGTTTATTTCCCTTTCTCTAAGCCTGCCAAAGCGGAGGCTCCGATAGAGCTTGATCTATTCGCTGCAGTGGACGCCTCAATAGCAGAAGATACAGAAGTTAATACGCTGCCTGAGGCGTTGAAGGCATTACTTGTTAATCCGTCTATCCTCAAAATTGGCCACAAGCTTAAGCGTGATATGCGGGTGCTGGGTGAAATCACTCCCACCGAAGATGTGACCCTTATTTCCTATGTGTTATCTGCCGGCTTAAATGTGCATGATTTTGATAAGCTCGTGGTGCAGGAGTTTGATAAGGCAATTGTTGCGGATGGCGTCGTGCTAGGTAAAGGCAAAAGCAAAGTAAGTTGGCCGCAAGCTGAAGCGGAAGCCGTGATGCCATTACTGGCCGAACGTGCAGATTATGCCATGCGGCTGTGGCAACTTTACAAACCGCAACTCGCGCAGCAAAAGCTCCTCACTGTTTATGAAAAGCTAGAACGTCCATTACTGCCGATTTTGGTTGATATGGAAGAGAAGGGCGTGCTGGTTGATAAGACCTATTTGCAAAATCTTTCGACTGAATTCAAAACGCATATTGCGTCACTTGAAAAAGAGATTCATGCGCTCGCTGGGCAAGAGTTCCTGATTGGTTCGCCCAAGCAGCTGGGCGAGGTGCTATTCGATTCACTCGGTCTTCCTGGCGGCAAGAAAAGCAAGAAGAGCGGTCAATATGGTACCGGCGTAGAGATCCTCGAAGAGCTCGCCGCTCAGGGGCAAATCATTGCCGAAAAGGTAGTGCAGTGGCGCATGTATGAGAAGTTGCGCAGCACCTATACCGATGCGCTTGTGGCCCAAATCGATCCGGATGGCCGCGTACATACTACGTTGCAGCAAACCGTTGCCGCGACAGGGCGTTTAAGCTCAACCGATCCAAACTTGCAAAATATTCCCATTCGCACCGAAGAAGGAAAGCGTATCCGCAAAGCCTTTATCGCAGCAGAAGGGTATAATCTCATTGCTGCCGATTATTCGCAAATTGAGCTGCGCTTGCTGGCTGAAATGGCCGATATTGAAGTGCTAAAGACTGCCTTTAAAAAAGGGCAAGACATTCACGCCGCAACCGCATCACAAATGTTTGGGGTCGCGTTAGAAGACATGACACCGGAATATCGCCGTCAAGCCAAGACGATTAATTTCGGGATTATCTACGGCATCTCGGCGCATGGTCTGGCGGTTCGTTTAGGGATTGATCGTTCCGCAGCGGCGAAATTTATCGAAGCTTATTTCGAGCATTATCCGGGAATCCGCACCTATATGGAGGCGAAGAAACTGGAAGCGCAAGAGAATGGCTACATCACCACGCTTTATGGCCGTAAGGTACATATTAAAGGCATTGCCGATAAGAACTACATGGTGCGCGCCTTTGCTGAACGTCAGGCGATTAATGCGCCGCTGCAAGGCACAGCGGCAGATATTATCAAGCGGGCCATGATCGCTGTTTATCGCACTTATAAAGATAGTGAAACCGTACGCCCGCTCTTACAGGTTCACGATGAATTATTGTTCGAAATCAAAAAAGATGTGGCCGAGACTGAGACCGCTAACATAAAGAAAATTATGGAGAATGCGGCGAATCTTTCACTTCCGTTAGTCGTTGAAGCAGGTATCGGACATGATTGGGGAGAAATCCACTAGCATTCCGCTGGAGGTTTCTTTATAAGGCTAGCTTCATGAGTGATTCATTTAAAGATAAATTCAAACCCGTCATGATTTCAGGCAAGCTCGTTTTGCCGATTGTTGAAGGCGGAAAAGGAATTTCTGCTAGTGATGGCGCCTCAGCAGGTGCATTCGCAGCGGCCGGTGCTGTGGGAACGTTTTCGGGCGTGAACCCTGTATCGACCGATGAAGATGGTAACCGCATCCCTTATGTTTATAAAGAGACAACGCGTCGTGGCCGCCATGAAGAGCTTGTGGCGCTCAGTATTGCAGGTGGCATTGAGCAAGCAAAGCGTGCGCATGAAATTTCAAACGGCAAGGGCCGTATCCATATTAACGTGCTTTGGGAAATGGGTGCTGCAGAAGAAATTCTCACCGGCGTTCTCGAAGAGACGAAAGGCATTGTACACGGAGTCACCTGCGGCGCGGGCATGCCTTATAAGCTGAGCGAAATTGCCGCTGATTATGGCATCCACTATCATCCGATTGTTTCATCAATGCGTGCTTTCCGTGCTTTATGGAAGCGTTCATATAGCAAAAATGTCGAGTGGCTTGGGAGCGTTGTTTACGAAGATCCGTGGTTGGCCGGTGGTCATAATGGCTTATCTAACAGCGAGCACCCAGACAGACCGGAAGATCCGTATCCGCGTGTTAAAGAACTTCGTGAATTCATGAATCTCGTGGGATTGAACGAAGTTCCGATTCTGATGGCAGGTGGCGTATGGCATCTGAAAGATTGGGAGCACTGGTTAGATAATCCTGAGATTGGCCCTGTTGCATTCCAATTCGGAACGCGCCCATTATTGACACAAGAAAGCCCTGTTCCCTTAAACTGGAAGAAGCGGCTCATGCAGCTTCGTAAAGGCGATGTGTTCTTAAACCGCTTTAGCCCAACGGGTTTTTATTCTTCCGGTGTGAATAATGACTTTATTGGCGAACTTCGCGGGCGTTCAGAACGTCAGGTGGAGTATCGTACAGAGCAAGAAGGCTACTTTGCAGAACCTTATGGTTTTGGTCCACGTAAGCGCCCGCATTTTGTCTCGCCCGAAGATATGGGGAAGATTAAACGCTGGGAAGAGGCTGGCTTTACGATGGCCATGAAAACACCAGACGATACCTTAATTTTTGTCGCGCCTGAAAAAGGTCAAGAAATCACGCAAGATCAAATCGATTGCATGGGGTGCTTGTCACATTGTCGTTTCTCTAATTGGAAAGACCATGATGATTATACGACAGGTAAGAAAGCCGATCCACGCAGTTTCTGTATCCAAAAGACATTGCAAAATATCGCGCATGGCGAAGGCGATGTGGATAATGAACTTATGTTCAGTGGCCACAATGCTTATAAATTTGCCGATGATCCTTTCTATGAAGGTGGGACTATTCCAACCGTCGCAGAGCTAGTCGCTCGTATCGCCGAAGGCCGCTGACATGTCATTCTGAGCGGAAGCGAAGAAATCTTTAGATCCTTCCTCGTCACACTCCTTAGGATAAAAAAACAAATTTAAAGCTTGCCGCCCCATAGCAAGCTAACGGGCAGCCAGCCATCTTTGCGTCCGACCGCTACTTCGCACCAGTCTTGACGACAATGATCTACTTCGACAATCACCTCTTTCATTAGCTTGGCGATGCCATCTGCGGCTTCGTTGGGCTTATCGCGCATGATGATGGCATCATGGCGGAGTATGGCGGTACGACGGCCTGATAGTACGGACTTATGCATCCAGCCTTTAACGCCTTCATGGTCTTCTACTTTACGCCAATGCTGATATTCATTGATAATCTTAACCGGCAACCCTTTGCGTGTATAATTCCACTTCACAGGGTAACGCTTGCCGGGCCCGTTGCGCATGTAGGCTTCATCGCCTTTGAGCGAAACAAATCGGGGCAAAGGTAAGCCGGTCTCACTTACTGGCTGTGCGAAAGCCGGAAAGACAAATAAAAGAACTACCAAGAAGTAACGCATCAGATTTAATCTAGTTTTGGGGTTGCGAAATCATGCTCATGAAGCATCTTTACAATAGAATCGTTACTGGGTGTTTTGCCAATACCTGACTCTAAGATCTCACCATAATCGGTTAATTTTATCCATTCGAGTGTGTCCATATCAGCGAAGAGTTGCTTCTGCTTATGTGGATTCAATTTCACATAGAAATACATCGTAATAGAATCGGGGATGCTCGAAGAGAGCAGGCAGATATTGCCAGTGCTATGTAACCTAGAAACATGAGAAGGTACTTGCATATTAATTTCGGCCTTTCTCTTCATGTAGTGCGCTTGGTTCAACCAAGAAATGTGTATTTTCTGTCACAAAATCACCTTTAGCAAGCTTAACCGCAGCCACAAATTTCTCAATTACTTTGTTAGCTATCTTGGGGTGCATAACAAAGAGGATATCACGCCCCTTGGAGTCAGTGATGATAGGGGCTCGTATCACAGTTGCCCCTGCTTTTTCTGCGATAAAGGCGCCTAACTCTCCGCTACTCTTAGTGAGGTTTCCTGTAACAGCATGAGAGCGAATGCCAAGGCCTGTCCAAATAGATGGCACTTCATCCATCCCTATTTCATGAAGTGAGCCACCAACATTCTCCCTAACTAAAGTGCTAAAAAGAGCCTTAAAGATAGCACGTTCTTGCGTGTGCATTGACGTATATTCAGCGCCAAATTTTGTGCGTAATGGTGGAATTTTGATTTGTTTAATCTCCGTCTTTTCACCCTCAAAGCGCGGCAAACGAATGCGATAAGCCGCTTTTTTGTCAGCAAAATAAAACTCGCCTAATACCGGCATATAGACGACTGCTTTTTTTAGCGATCCATCATTATTGCGGATCGATCCGCAAATAGCCCAATTAGGGTCACCGTCTTTATAATTAGCGGAGGCATCAAACTTTATTTTATATGGATTGCCATCTTTTACCTTAATGCCAACTGTTTCGCGACTAAAGGCTGTTTGTAGAGAAGTCTCACCTTCTTCGTTCACTCCAGTGGCGACTCGCAAATGAAACGGTTGAATCTTTTTGGGAGAATTATTGCTTCGTTTTAACGTCAGTTGATAATCAGAGGCGCTCTGATTAAAATCTTTGACGGCATTTTCAATTTTATCATCTGTACGGCGAGAGGCGTATAGACGATCACCCACCTCACGAAGCGTGCAAATTAGCTCCATTGAGGATTGAGAAGAAAACTGTTCTTTGATTTCTTTCTTAAAGCCCATCACTTAACAGTATAAGTGACGGGCCTTAAGAAATACTTAATGGGTATTTAAGCTTCCAGACCGGCGAAGAGGTCGGTACTGATGTAGCGCTCTGCTGTTGATGCAACAATCACGACGATACGTTTGCCTTCCATGTCATCACGTGCGGCCACTTCTAAGGCTGCGGCAATGGTCGCGCCGGATGAAATGCCCACTGGAATCCCTTCAAGCGATGCCATTTCGCGTGCGGTGCGGAAAGCGGTTTCATTGCCGATGGTAATCACTTCATCAATTAAACCCGTGTCTAAAACATCAGGAATAAAGCCTGCGCCGATACCTTGAATTTTGTGAGGCCCTGGTTGGCCGCCGGAAAGGATAGGGGAGTCTTCCGGTTCGATCGCCATGACTTGGATATTGGCATCTTTTTCTTTAAGCGCGCTGCCGGTTCCGGTGAGGGAGCCACCGGTTCCAACGCCTGTCATGAAGATATCAAGCTTGCCATCCGTATCGGCCCAAATTTCTTCCGCTGTAGTGATGCGGTGAATGGCTGGATTGGCAGGATTCTGAAACTGTTGAAGGATTTTTGCTTTTGGGTTTTCCGCAACAATCTCTTCCGCACGTTCAATTGAACCGCGCATGCCTTTAGAGGCTTCGGTCAGTACCAAATCAGCGCCAAGAATTTTTAGCATTTTGCGGCGTTCAACCGACATGCTTTCCGGCATGGTAAGGATTAGCTTGTAACCTTTCGCCGCGCAAACGAAGGCGAGGGCGATACCGGTATTACCAGAAGTGGGCTCCACCAAAATTGTATCTGGGGTGAGCTCTCCTGAAGCTTCAGCGGCCTCAACCATCGAAAGGGCGATACGATCTTTGATGCTGGAAAGCGGATTGAAGAATTCAAGCTTCGCCAAAACCTCTGCCTTTGCGCCGGCTTGCTTTGCGAGACGGTCGAGACGCACGAGAGGGGTATTACCCAAAGTTTCGAGAATGTTATTGTAAACGCGGCCACGGCCAGGTTTGTCGAGTTTTGTGGTGATGGTCATAATTTATCCTAAAGGTTAGATGGCAAAATCTGCCGTTTTCTTATCTGATGCTTTATTAGGTGCAAGTTCCTGTAACGTTACAGAGGCTAATTTTTCGGTAATGTCGTCGCCAATTTCACTGAGGAGGTTGCTGAGAGCATCGTAACGTGAGTCTTCATCCTCATCATTATCGGCCTGTGTTGCATGGAGAATGTCAGCAAGCGAGATGCGGCGTTTTTCACGCGCCAGCACATAGCCTCCGCGAGGGCCTCGGACTCCGCGCAAAAGTTCTGCACGAACAAGGCGTTGTAGCATTTGCTCCAAATAACGTGGGGGAAGCTCATGTTCGGCAGCGATTTCTTTTCCGCTGATAGGCTGAGTTCCGGTATGGCCGGCAATGGTGAGCATGGCCTCCATCGCATGAAGGGTCTTTTTATCGAGTGTTAGCATGCGGCCACTTTACCTTCTGTTCCGGTTGAACCAAAGCCGCCTTCACCGCGTGCGGTTTCATCGAGTGACTCTACTTGCTGCCACTCGGCACGAGCGTAAGCGGCGATCACCATTTGTGCGACACGCATGCCTCGCTCAATTACGAAATCGGTTTTGCTGTGGTTGATGAGGATCACGCCGACTTCGCCGCGATAGTCCGCATCGATCGTGCCAGGGCTATTAAGCACCGTGATGCCTGATTTATAAGCCAAGCCAGAGCGAGGACGAACTTGCGCCTCAAACCCTTCAGGTAATGCGATTGAAAGGCCTGTTTTGATCATGGTGCTTTCACCTGCCTTAAGCGTTACGGGGGTATCAATGGCTGCGAGTAAGTCCATACCAGCGGAATGCTCCGTGGCGTAATGGGGGAGTTCTAGACCTTCCGCATTGGGAAGGGTTTTGACGGGGATAGTGACCATTAGGCGCTCTCCTGCTTTTTGCTTTGATTGAAATGATTCGTTATTTTATCGACTAACTTGAGCGCGATTTCGCGCTTGCTACCATGCCAATTCTCGTCTTCGGGAAGGAGGAGAATTTGGGTTTTATCTTTGCCGAATACTTTGCCTTCGGACACATCATTCGCCAGTAGCCAGTCACAGCCCTTTTTAGCGAGCTTGGCGTTCGCATTCGCCTCAAGTGATTCTGTCTCTGCGGCAAAACCAATCACCAGCTCTGGACGTTGCGTAGCTTCTTGGGAAAGCCATTTGAGGATATCTGGATTTTCAGAAAGGCTGATGTTTGGTGATTCACCGCTCTTCTTTTTGATCTTGTGATTGGAACCTTCTACCTTCCAATCTGCGACAGCGGCGGTGCAAATCGCAATATCAGCGGGGAGGAGGTTTTGACATTGATCAAACATCTCCTGCGCGGTTTGCACGGGGTAGGTTGTGATAGTGTGCGAGGGTTTCTCATGCGTAGGACCAAGCACGAGGTGCACCTCGGCCCCTTGTGCGGCTAAAGCTTCCGCAATAGCGATACCTTGCTTGCCGGATGAACGGTTACCCAAGTAGCGAACCGGGTCAATCGGCTCATGCGTGGGGCCGGCTGTCACTAGCACTTTCTTGTTACGTAGCGCGAGCGATTGCGTCTTGCCGCCTGTGGCTGCCGATAAAATCGTCTCAAGCTCTGCGAAACGACCCATACCATGCTCGCCGCAAGCCATTTCGCCTGCCGTGGGTTCGATCAGCGTAATACCATCGGCTTGGAGCTGCACGATATTGCGCTGAGTCGCGGCATTTTCCCACATACGATGGTTCATGGCGGGCGCAATATAAACCGGTTTATCGGTGGCCAGTAGCGTGGTGGTCGCGAGATCGTTGCATTGGCCAGTTGCCATTTTGGCGATAATATCAGCACTGGCGGGAGCCACTAAAATAGCATCGGCTTTGCGTGATAGCTGGATATGCCCCATTTCCACTTCATCTTTTAAGCTGAAGAGATCGGTATAAGTCTCATTGCCGCTAAGCGAAGAAACGGCGAGCGGGGTAATAAACTCTTGGCCGCCCTTGGTGAGAATAGCATCGACAGTGACTCCACTTTTGCGAAAAAGACGAATAAGTTCCAGCGACTTATAAGCCGCCACGCTGCCAGAGATGATCAAGAGTATTGAGTTAATTGCCATAATTGATTTGTACAATACGTAAAATCAACAAATTTTCAATGGCTAATTGCTATATAACAGCAAACCAAAGCCGATTAACCCAGCCCATGCGAGCAGTAACCATTGGTTATGGCTATGGCGTCGTTCGGCCAATAACGCTTTAACCGTATCAGGGTGCAGCTTTAAGCCACCACTATCAACCTTTTGCAGTAGGTTCTCGGCATGTTTAATCGCAGCGGGTAGGCGCTCGGCTATATTACCAACATGTTCTGTAATATTTTTAATTTGCGCTTTCGGGCCGAAATTGAGGGCTACCCACTCCATCACGAGCGGCTCGGCTAGCTTCCACATATTCACGTTCGGCACGAGCATTCGGCCAACCCCTTCCGCCACCATCATGGTTTTTTGTAGTAGTAGGAGCTGCGGCTGAGTTTGCATTTCAAAATCTGCGGCTACTTGGAAGAGTTGCTCCAGTAGGTTAGCAACAGAAATTTGGTCTAATGGAAGCCCAAGGATAGGTTCGCCAATCGCGCGGGCGGCAGTCGCAAAATGGTCGGCATTTTTATGAGCTGGTACATAACCCGCATCAAAATGCATGCGGGCGACTTTATGATAATCGCCCTCCAAGAATCCTTTGAGGATTTGCGCAATATAAATGCGTTCCTGCCAGTTGACGCGCCCCATAATACCGAAATCAACTGCCGCGACGCGTCCATCATCCAGCACAAATAAGTTTCCCGGATGAAGGTCCGCATGGAAATAGCCATCCCGAAAGACTTGATTAAAGAAGCCTTCTGCGGCGATTTTCACAAGTTTCTGGAAGTCATGCCCTTTGGCTTTAAGCGTCTCAAGGTCTGAGATCTTCGTACCATTGATGCGTTCTAGCGTGAGTACGCGGCCCGAGGTCTGCGCCCAATAGACTTTCGGAACATAAAATTCCGCATCATGCTTCATATTGTCGCGTAACTCCGCGGCAGAGGAGCCTTCAAAACGTAAATCTAACTCCATCTTCACGGACTCGGCGAATGTTTCGACGACCTTGGCAGGTTTGAAACGTACTAGCTCGGCGCGTCCATCTAGCAAGCTAGCAATCCATTCAAACAGCTCAATATCCCGTGCGAAGTCTGCGCGTATATTCGGGCGAATCACCTTAACGGCCACTTCATCGCCTTCGTGCGTGGTGGCGAAATGGACTTGAGCGATTGAGGCCGCCGCGATCGGTGTTTCGTCAAAGCTTGCGTAAACATCCTCTAGCGGCTTTTCGAACTCAGCTTCAATAATGCCGCGCACTTGCGCCATAGGGAAGGGAGGGAGTCCATCGCGCAAATCTGCCAGATCTTTAGCAATCTCATCGCCAATAATATCTGAGCGAGTCGACAGGCTCTGCCCTAATTTAACATAGCTAGGGCCGAGCTTTTGCAGCGCTTCAGCTAGGCGCTCACCTTGGCGTAAGCTATTGCGGCGCTTGCGAAAGAGCTTACATAAAAGGGTAGTCGCCGGCGCAAAGCGTGTTTCTTGCAACGGAAAAAGCGCATCATTGCGCGCTAATACCCAGCCCACACGCAGTAATCGGAAGCTATTGCGGAGGTGACGTAACATTAAATTTTCCAACCTCGATGAATAGCGACGACGCCGCCGGTCATACGTTCAAATGAGCTGCGGCTGAAGCCGGCCTTGCTTATTTTATCCGCGAAGCTTTCTGCGGATGGGAATTGACGGATACTCTCCACGAGATATTGGTAGGAGTCTTTATCGCCAGCAATCATTTTACCAAATTGGGGGATGAAGTTGAACGAATAGGCGTCATAAAGTTCTTTGAGTATCGGCGTTTCGACCGGAGAGAACTCAAGGCAAAAGAACGGACTGCCCGGCTTGAGAACGCGGTGAATGTCTTTGAGCGCTACATCTATATGTGTCACGTTGCGGATACCGAACGCAATCGTCACCGCGTCAACACTATTATCAGGTAGCGGAAGCTTCTCCGCATTGGCTTCGAGAAAATCAATCTCGCCTAAGCGATGCATATTTAAGTTAAGAGCGCGTTTTTCGCCTTCCGCAAGCATGGAAGCGTTGATATCACTAATAGTAGTGTGCACTTTTAGGTTTTGCTTATCCGCGCGCTCTAAGTAACGGAAGCTGATATCACCCGTGCCGCCCGCTAAATCCAGCAGATGCAATCCTTCGCGTAAAGGTAGTTGGCTGACAAAATGATTCTTCCACAAGCGGTGCAATCCGCCGCTCATCACATCATTCATGATATCATATTGTGAGGCAACCGAGTCAAACACCCCGCGCACACGCGATTGTTTTTCCTCAATCGGAACCTCTTCAAACCCAAAATGGGTCGTATCTTTTGGAGCCGTTTTCACCATAGCGCACGTAGCATAGGGAGTTTGCAGGAAAAAGAAAGTGGCTCTATAAGGCTTTTATGCCTGAATTACCTGAAGTCGAAACGACGCGCCGTGGATTGCACTCTTATCTTAATGGGAAAACGATTGAGAATGTTGAGGTGCGTCGTCGTGATTTGCGCTGGGAGGTTCCAGGGAAGTTCGAGGAGGTGCTGGAGGGGCAAAAGCTGGAGAGCTTCCGCCGAGTAGGTAAGTATCTCGTGTTAGACTTGCCCAATAAGCAGAGCATTATCGGCCATCTTGGCATGTCGGGCACCTTCCGTGTCGAGCCGCACATGCCGGATGAATTACGCAAGCATGACCATGTGATCTTGCATATGGATAGCGCAGAAGTGGCTATTTTCAACGATCCGCGCCGGTTTGGCTTCCTTTTATTATGCCAAACTGCAGCTTTATTAGAACATCCAAGATTAAATCGTATGGGCTCCGATCCGTTCGATGAGGCTAAATTCACCGTCGATTACCTCCAAACCAAATTAGCCAAACGAAAAGGCCACATTAAACCTGTTTTACTAGACCAGGCCTTGATAGCAGGCATTGGAAACATCTATGCGAGCGAGGCATTATTCATGTCTTTCATCCATCCGAAGCGCGCAGCAAACAGCTTAACAAGAAAAGAAATAACCATTCTAATACAGTCGATTAAGGAAGTTCTAGAGGCGGCCATTGCCTCTGGTGGCTCTACCTTACGCGACTTTCTAGGTAGCGATGGCGAGGCCGGATATTTCCAGCACGCCTTTAAAGTGTATGGACATGCTAAAGAGCCATGTTCGGTCTGTTCGTCACCACTAGAGGTTGAGGTTATGGCCGGTCGCTCAACTTTTTTCTGCGAAAACTGTCAAAAATAACGGTGGCTTGCGAACTAATGCCCCGAAAAATAACGCTTTATTTTTGTGGAAAACTTCGCTAAACGCGCTTGACGCAAATGCCACAGATAGGTAGTTTGCATGAATCGAAATTGAAAAAACGTTAGAAATTGGTTAACAAACATGGCACAGCATAAATCAGCAAAGAAGCGTATCCGCCAAACTTTGGTACGTGAAGTATTGAACAAAGCACGTCGCAGCCGTATCCGCACTTTTATTAAGCGCATCGATACTGCAATTGAAGCAAAAGACGTCGCACAAGCAGACTCAGCCTTACGTGATGCACAACGCGAAATCGCTCGCGGCGTAACAAAAGGTGTGGTCAAAGCGGGTACAGCATCCCGTAAGACCAGCCGTCTAAGCGCACGCGTTAAGGCCTTCAAACAAGCCGCCTAACTACTGCTTTAAGACATTCGAATAAATTAACTTTAAGATCGGCACAAGCCGGCACAGGGAGTCTTTTACTATGATGCAACATGCTGAGGGAAGTCGCACGCCTACAGAATCTACGGATTCTCAGAGCGCCGCGGTTAGGGAAATTACTCCTACTCAGGCATGGGAAATGCTTCAAAATAAAAAGGCGCTACTGGTTGACGTACGTACAGAGCAAGAATTGCCAGACTATGGTCAGCCAGATATTACTTCGATAGGTGGGGAATCTATAGTTATCTCATGGCGGTTAGCTCCAGATTATGCAGCGAACCCGCATTTCATTGACCAACTCAAAGCGAAAGCAACACCGGATATGACATTACTATTCATGTGCAAGCTAGGCGGACGCTCCTATGAAGCGACACAAACGGCAGCGGCACATGGTTTCGGTAACAGCTTTAACATTATCGGTGGAATGGAAGGCGAGCAGGGCTGGAAAGCTTGCAATCTTGCTTGGGGAGTCGCTTCATGAATACTCCACGCGATCAAAAACAAAACCTTAGCACCGCTGGCTTTGCGGCCGAGTTTGAAGATGCTTGGCAGCGTATTCGTGATCGTCTGCGTAAAGACCTTGGCGAGACGACGTATCGTAGTTGGTTGGCTCCCTTGCAGCTGCATGAAACATCACAAACGGTTATTACTCTTGCGGTTCCAACACGCTTTATGCGTGAGTGGGTGCAGTCTCACTATGTAGATGAGCTTCAGCGCCTTTGGACAGAAGAACTTCCAGGATTAAAGAAATTTACCGTCTTGGTAGATCGTTCATCGATTTCACCTGCGGAAGCGGAAACGAAAAAGACGGCAAAAGCAGCGGTCGTCAAAGCGCAAGAAGAGGATGCATTACTGTCTATCTCTTCTCCGTTAGATCCACGCTTCACTTTCGATAATTTCGTCATCGGTAAATCTAACGAGTTGGCTTATGCTGCGGCTCGTAGGGTTGCTGATGGTGAGCAAGTGCTTACGGGCTGTAATCCACTCTTCGTTTATGGTGGGGTAGGTCTTGGTAAAACACATCTTATGCATGCGATTGCTTGGCATATTCGTCAGACCAATCCTGAACGTCGTGTGATTTATCTTTCCGCTGAAAAGTTCATGTATCAGTTTATCCGTGCGCTGCGTAACAAAGAGGCGTTTGCCTTTAAAGAAATGTTCCGCTCTGTTGATATCTTGATGGTTGATGATATCCAATTCATCGCCGGCAAAGAAAGCACGCAAGAAGAGTTTTTCCACACCTTCAACTCACTCGTTGATCAGAATAAGCAACTTGTCATAAGCAGTGACCGTTCGCCTGTTGATATCGAAGGGCTTGAAGAGCGTATCCGTTCTCGCCTTGGCTGGGGCTTAGTCGCTGATGTTCACACGACTACTTACGAATTACGTCTAGGTATTTTACAGTCGAAATTGGAGCAAATGCCTAACGTGCAAGTGCCGAGTAAAGTCATCGAATTTTTAGCCCATAAGATTACATCGAATGTGCGTGAGCTTGAAGGTGCATTAAATCGCGTAGTGGCGCACTCAACTTTGGTGGGGCGTGCGATTACTTTGGAAAGCACACAAGAGGTCCTGTCAGACTTACTACGTGCCAATGACCGCCGCATCACGATTGAAGATATTCAAAAGAAAGTGACGCAGCATTATAATATTAAGATGACGGATATGCAGTCTGCGCGACGTTCTCGTGTGGTGGCTCGTCCGCGCCAAGTGGCGATGTATCTTGCGAAAAAACTAACCTCACGCAGCTTGCCTGAGATTGGTCGTAAATTTGGTGGCCGTGATCATACGACGGTTATGCATGCGGTTAAACGTATCGACGAGTTATGCAATAGTGACAGTTCGATCGAGGAAGATGTGGAATTACTGACCCGCATGTTGCAAAGTTAGGCGATATTTCTCCATTATCCTGTGGATAACTTACTTTAACTATTGCACCAAAGGCGCACGCTCCCTATATTTTTCAGTAATTAATAAAAAAATATTCTATTGTTAGGGAGTCTTAAATATGTCCGCTGCTGAAGAACTGCAAACCACCCCTGTGGAAGTATCCGCCAGCTTGAAAGTTGAAATTAAGCGCGCTGATTTACTGAAATCATTGAATTATACGCAATCCGTTGTTGAGCGCCGCGGAACGATTCCCATTCTTTCTAATATCCGTTTAGAAGCGGCTGAATCCGGCCTAAAGCTGACTTCAACCGATATGGATATCTCCGTTGAAGATAAAGCCGCCGCTACACTCTCGACAGAAGGCGCGACAACGGTTCCGGCGCATACTTTCTTTGATATCATTCGTAAGTTGCCTGAGAGCAAGACAATCACGTTGGATAAAAAGGCAGATGATGCGAAACTGACGATCAAATGTGGCTCCTCACGTTTCTCACTTTCAACGCTTCCTGTCACAGACTTTCCCGTGATGGATGAAGGCGATCTAACGCATCACTTTTCGCTTCCTGCTGCTGAATTGCATAACTTGATTGAAAAAACACGTTTCGCCGTTTCAACGGAAGAGACACGCTATTATCTCAATGGTGTTTACATGCATACGACGGAAGAAAATGGCAATAAAGTGCTTCGTACCGTGGCGACAGATGGTCACCGCCTAGCACGCCTGGAGACTTCGGTTCCAGACGGTGCTTCTGGCATGCCAGGTATTATCATTCCGCGTAAAACGATTGGTGAACTTCGTAAGCTTACCGAAGAAACTGATGGTTCGATTGAGATTTCGCTTTCCGAAACGAAAATTCGTTTCCGTGCTGGCGATACCGTTCTCATTTCTAAACTGATCGATGGAACTTTCCCTGATTACACTCGTGTGATTCCTTCTGGTAACGATAAGATCATGGAAGTGAATTGCAAAGCATTGGCCAGCGCAGTTGACCGTGTATCTGTTATCGCAACAGAAAAATCTCGTGGTATCAAACTGCATATCTCTCAAGGCAATGTGAAGCTTGCAGCCAACAGCCCAGAGCAAGGCACGGCATCGGAAGACCTAGAAGTGACATACTCAGCTGATGAAATCGAAACGGGTTTCAATTCACGCTACCTTCTTGATATGCTTGCGCAAATCGAGGGTGAGACGGTACAGTTCGTGCTCGCTGAATCAACGGCTCCAGCACTTGTGCGTGACCCAGGCGATGTTGGTGCAGTTTACGTTATCATGCCGATGCGCGTGTGAGTTTAGACGCAACTGCTAGCGCCTCGCTCTCGCGAGAAGCAAGGCTTTGCGTTCATTCCCTAACGCTCACCTATTTTCGCAATTACGGCTCGCTCTCCTTGGAGAGTGCGGGAAAGTCGGTTATTTTAACCGGCGCTAACGGTGCTGGGAAAACAAACCTGCTTGAAGCGATTTCTCTGTTAATGCCAGGGCGCGGGTTGCGCTATGCCAAGCTCGTGCAGCTACAACATCAACCGGTGACTCAACAAATAGGGTGGGGCGTTGCCGCTGATGTTGAAACGGCCCAAGGCAGGGTTAGGTTCGGTACCGGCCAACAGCCCTCTCGTGAAGATAAGCGCATCATGCGCATTGATGGCGAACCGCTAAAAGGCCAGGCCGAACTCTCCCAGCATTTCGCCGTACTCTGGCAAACGCCGCAAATGGATGGTTTGTTCACCCAAGGAAACTCTGAACGTCGCCATTATTATGACCGCCTTTGCAGTGTGTTTTTGCCAGACCACAGCACTCACATTGCCAAATATGATTATTTGCGCAGGGAGCGAGCAAAGCTTCTAAGTTCAGGCAGGGGGGACCAAACATGGCTCAGCTCGCTTGAACGCAAAATGGCTGAAACTTCGCTGGCAATTGCTGCGACTCGCTTGGAAATGTTAGAGGCGCTCTCTTACGCCATTGACGAGTTGCATGAGGCTTTCCCGAAAGCCAAGCTATCCTTAAAAGGCTTTGCGGAAACCGCGCTGCAGGAGGCGCTCTTTCCTGCCATTGAGATTGAAGAAAAACTAATGGCTTCGCTGGCAAGTAGCCGTAATGAAGATGCAAAAACAGGCCGCGCGAGCCATGGCGCGCATAAAACAGAACTTGAAGTTATTTTTGAGCCTAAAGGCGTAGAGGCAGCCTATTGTTCCACCGGCGAACAAAAGGCGCTCATGCTGTCGCTGCTGCTAGCACAAGTCCAAGCGATGAAATACCGCCAGCAACGCCTGCCCATTCTCCTGCTAGATGAAGTCGTCGCTCACCTAGATCCATCGCGCCGCAAAGCCCTCTTCGAAACCCTAAACGAGCTCAATTGCCAAAGCTGGATGACCGGAACCGATAGCAAGATGTTCGAGGGGTTTGAGGGAGCGCTAAGTTATACTGCCGAAGCTGGCAGCGTTAAATAAATGGCGGACAGGACGTCTAACTAACAGTCGCTATGGCTACTAGATTATAAGTGATATTTTGTTTCTTCTGATATCGCTGACTCTATCGGATATACGTCAATTGCGATTATAGTTGGGGCATTAATAATTGCCTCAGAAATAAAAAGTAAAAGACCCTAGATTAATGTGCACGACCACATTACCTCCTAGCAGAAACAAAACTCGTCCAGATGATAAAGAAGCCCTTAAAGTGAGTCAGCGAACTCAGTGCGCCATTTAATGAATAATTAATATTGGGGCTGACACCTAATAATATTCTTTGAGCAACTTTTTCAGGTCTGCCAGTAAGTCACTTGGTGTGCCCATATTAAACCTCCACTCACATTCTTTCAAGAACAGATTAAAATGCTCT
>JAQXAR010000042.1 GCA_029252805.1 Rickettsiales bacterium | reverse complement strand
ATACATTCTCATATAAGCACGATTATAGAGGCGCGTTCTGAAGCGAGCCTTCAGGATTTTTAAAACCTCTTTTCGTATAGAATAAGGCAGCTCAAGCACCATTAAGCGTTCCTCTGGTGGTATGATCGAAAGAGCTCCTAGTGCTTTCTCATCTGCCTCAGTAGGCCTAAAATGACTACTAAATAACGGAATATTTAAGGGCAGGGCCGGCATTGCCATTGGTAGGCTAGTTTGCATATGACTAGACCTCACCAACAGCAAGCGCGTAGCTCTCACAGATTGCAGCATTAATCGCCTCTTTAATGATTGGAGCAGGTTCGCCACCGACAAATGCGCTAACTCTCTTTTGCAAGTCATCCTGTAAATCAAGCAAGCGTGGTAAGTGTGAAGGATTATCCTTCACCAGTTGAAACGGTATTGAATTAGCCATGGTGTTTCTCCCTATATTATTGGCTGTTAAAGATTCAGCGAGTTCGCTATAGGTTGCGCAAACAAGCCTGAATTGCGAAGTTCTGGTTGCTTAGGAGTTGATGCTGGTGCATCGGCTTTTTTTATCTCTGGAGGTGCTTCGCATGCGGCGAGCAGCGTCGCGAGCTTTTTGTCGGCCCAAGCAGTGTAAAGCTTGTGAAAACCGTATTTGCTTTGATCGATGCAGGCAGCAAAATTGTTGTATTGAGCAAGTGCAGTGCCTTGTTGAGCTTTTGCTCGTTTCTCCGGCGACGCGTAACTTCCGGTCTTGAATTTGGCTGCTTTGGTGCTTTGGGACAGTTCCCCCCGCCTCGCCAACATTTTCCATAATATAAATTATCGAACTTCTTTGCTCTACACTCTCGCACCTTATTTGGTGAAGCTTCTAGGCCCCGAATTTTGGCTGAAACCGCGCTGATTGACTGGTAAATTATGACTCGGTGCGCTTAAGTTCATTTCTTCAACGACTAGAACCATTTGGCGCTTACTTTTATTCTGGTGATGCTAAATCTTAGCACCCTTTTACTTTAGATAACGCTGGAACCAAGCATCTACTTCTTGCATCACTTCACCGCGTTGGCGGTTGAGGTAATGATTGCCTCCTTCATACTCGACGAGCTTATGTGGCTGCTCTCGCTCTCTGAGTTTCTGGGCAAGTTGCCGCGAATGCAGCACCGACACATCCTTATCGGCATCACCATGCATTAACAGGATGGGTGTATTGCTGAGTTTATCTAGCCAATATGGCGCTGAGCGTGCTTCTAATGCCGCATAGCCTTCTTCCGCATAATTAGGCAAAACGCGCTGCAGCCAAGCCTCTCGCTTCTGCCCTGCCTCGGTTGAAAGCGTCAAATCAATCAACGGAGCGCCTAGAGCAACTGCATTGACTTGCGCGCCTTGCTTGAGGCTTAAGAGCGTCATCATGCCGCCACGAGACCAGCCAAATAAGAAGATATTCTTGCCGTCCCATTCTTCAATTTGCGGCGCTAAATCAATTAAATGTGTGATATCAGAAACTTCTGCACCGCCAAATTCATCCTCCCCTTCAGAGCCATCAACACCCCTATATTGGCTCGCCAAAATAAGATAATCTTTTGCAATAAGAGGAGCTAGCAAGTTATTGATCGTTAATACATTAAGCATACCATAACTGTTGCGGCCACCTCGATTAAATAAGACGAGCGGCCTGCCCTCTATCGGCACCTCTTTGGGGCGGAAATAAAAGCCCGTCACCTTATAGCCGTCACTATCGTAAGTAACCCGCTCACCAACGATACTCTCATCACGTTCAAATTTTTTCACCCAAGACGCATAGAGCCCTTCATCGATAGACGTTGGCAATACGCCCTCTTTGATTTGTGCATGCGGATGCGGCTCAAATGGCGCGCGAGACAAAAAAACAGGCTGAATACTCATCCAGCCTGTTTACGTGTTTCTATTAATAATGCCAATCTTTAAGAGCCGTCGTGCTTAGCTTTATGTTTCTCTTTGCGCTCGGTTCGTTTCTCTTGTCGCTTCTCTTTACGGTCTGCTTTATTTTCTTGGCGGTCTTCTTTTCTATCGGCGCGCTTTTCTTTACGCTCAGAGTGACGCTCTTGACGGTCTTCTTTATGTTCCGCACGTCGTTCTTTTCGCGCCTCTCCTCGCTCACTCTCCCCTTTCGTCGCTTCGGTTTGATGGTCATGCGCTATCACAGGAGCAGCAATAGTGAGTAAGGCGACGGTAAGAGTAGCAAAAACAATAGATTTCATGAGATAGGTTCCTGAGGTTAAGTGAATATACTTCAAACTATAGCGCCATTTTCTAAAGAAAGGGTTACGAAATAGATTTATTTTGGCAATAAAAAAAGCCGCCCAAAAGGCAGCTTAAAATGGAGCGGGTGAAGAGATTCGAACTCTCGACATCTTCGTTGGCAACGAAGTGCTCTACCACTGAGCTACACCCGCTCGTCTCGCTTAAGAGAACGGCAATATACTTAAATGCCACGCCTTTGCAACCCCCCTCTTTATCATTTTCACAAAAACTGGTAGAACAGCACTTATGAGTAAAGAAATTGACCCTAAATTATTGGAAATCTTAGTCTGCCCGCTGACCAAAGCGCCGCTAACCTACGATAAAACCTCACAAGAATTATGCTGTGCAGAATCGCAACTCGCCTACCCTATTCGTGACGGCATCCCCATCATGCTACCCGATGAAGCGCGCAAACTGGCTTAAGCCTTGACGCATTGGCCGATAAATGGTCAAATAACCGCGTGGACAGGTGGCCGAGTGGCTTAAGGCGCACGCTTGGAAAGCGTGTGTGCGTGCAAACGTACCGCGGGTTCGAATCCCGCTCTGTCCGCCAGCACCTTTTCCGAACATTTCCAAAATCATTCAAAAACACTAGGTAAACCAACAGTTTTGTACTATCGGTTTGTTTATAGTCGTCCGAAGATATATGCCCCAACCAGTAAATAGGGGGGGGGCAAAAGTGGGGGCATAATTTTATACGGCCAATCCAACTATTTAATTTGGGGCTGACACCTAATAATATTCTTTGAGCAACTTTTTCAGGTCTGCCAGTAAGTCACTTGGTGTGCCCATATTAAACCTCCACTCACATTCTTTCAAGAACAGATTAAAATGCTC
>JAQXAR010000041.1 GCA_029252805.1 Rickettsiales bacterium | reverse complement strand
CGGATGGTACCGTCGGTTGGTTTGATGTCATTACCGATCAAGGCACAACCAGCATGAACCAACCTAATACCGTGGTTGAGGTCACAAGCTTCCACGAAGCACCTCCTGCGCCAGAATTTTCAGCACACAACCAAATCAAACAAGATTTCAATGATGTCATGGATTTTGCGCCTGAAGGTAAATATGACGCGCGTGAAAACTCTACTGAACAAAAAGAAGAGGCGCCTGAAGTCGATACGAAGAAAAACGCCGCTCCCGAAGCAGAAGCGACGGAAGTAGAGGCGAAAAAAGAAACTGCCGATGCACTAGAAGCAGCTGATACAGAAGCGACTGAAGAAGTTGCGGCACAAGACGCCGCTATTACAGAAGCTCCAGCCGAGGCAGCTCCTGCGGCGCAAGCAGATGCAACCGCGCCTGCAGAAATGGCAGACCTCATCAAAACGACTCTGAATGGTGAAGCCAATATATCTGCGTTTGAAGAAGCGCAAAATATGATGGAAGGCAAAGCCAATGGCGTGCCTGAGGATGGTATAGGCCAAACAACAGAGACGGAAGATACGGCCACCAAACAAGCTGAAATGCTTACCGAGATGATGGAAAGCATGGAAGGCGAAGCAGAAGACGTCATTGAAATGGCCGACCCTGCGGAAACGACTCTTGAAGAACTCGTAGAAGAAAGTCGAGATGATCTCGTCGAAAGCGTGCTAGCAACTCAAGTGGCGGCAGAAATTGTCGCAATCGAAGTGACTCCTACAGTCACTCCTGCGACCGAAGAACCGACAATTATAGAGGAGCCAACTGTTACAGAAGAACCCGTAACCGTGACTCCGGAAGTCGAACTCGAAGTCGAAGTCGAAGTTGAAACCGTAACGGTGACAGCGCCTATTATTGTAGCAGTAAACCCAAATGACAGCCAAACCCGCACCTTCGACGACTCAGTAGTAAATCCTGTCCTTAACTTCACATTAAACGGCTTTTCAAACAGTACCGTTGATGGTGGGTCTGCTGGCTCTTCGCTCACTTTAACCATCCAAAACTCATCTGACATTGATGCCACGGCTATTGTGGCAAATGGTGGAATCACCGCAAGCATTCAAGATAGCAGTAACGTAACAATCAAAAATCTTGCCGCCACTGCAATTGCAGACCAATTCACGATAGCAGGCACGACGACAGGAGAGATTGATGGTGGGGGCGGCAATGATACTTACGATTTCCAAAACTTCTCAGGCGATGTCACGGTTCATAGTGAATCAGGAGATACCATTCACATCGATAACGCCCTTCTAGATGGCGCCAAAATCAACCTCAAAGGCGCAGGTACGATTACCGAAGATGCAAGTGTCAGCTACGCTGCGGACCCGACACTAAGACTTGAAAATGACGGCGTAAACCCAGATAATCTAATCATCGAATTTGGTAACGCAGTAAATTCTCCCAAAATCATTATTGAGGATATTGCGACCGCTAATTTCCAATTCCAACATGAGGGGACTCAACCAATCAACTTTGGGAGTCATAGCATATCCGTTCTGCCTGAGACCCGCGACTTCACTTTAGCAGAATATAGCGATGCCTCTAAATTGACGGCTGTAAACGCGACTTTTTCTAATTCAGGCACTGCAGCACTTGATGTAGCTGGAGAGGTTCACGGTTCGGTGCTTGATGATACAATCACGACCAATGGAGCGTTCCAAACGATCTTTACTTATGATGGCGATGATGTGGTGTATGCAAATACAACAGCCGGCTCAAATAATGGTGGCAATGAAAACTCTGCCTTCGACCTTGGTGGCGGCAACGATACGATCATTGTCGAGAGCCATGGCATCGATTATATCGACGTTGAGGGCGGTGATGGCTTTGATATTCTAGATCTAAGAAGCGTCATTCCAACTAGTGGAGTCACACTAGATCTTACAGCAGGAACTGCTACCTATAACAACGGCTCGACGAACACACTCGTTTCATCGATAAACGGCATTGAAGGTTACCTCACAGGCCTCAAAGACGATAACATCACGGGCAGCAACGGCATTGATCACATTGATTCAAGTGCGGGCCATGACTCCATTGATGCCGGCGATGGCGATGATTTTATTCACGGCGCCGACGGAGACGATACGATTGATGGCAGCCTAGGAGACGATCACATCTTCGGTGGTAATGATAATGACAGCCTGATGGGTGGCGATGGTAATGACACAATAGATGGTGAAAATGATGACGACACCATGAGTGGTGGTAATGGCGACGACACCTTATATGGCGATAGTGGCAACGATATTCTCTTCGGTGATAGCCACAATGACTCCCTCTTCGGCGGAAATGATGACGATATGCTAGATGGCGGTGCCGGTGATGATTCCTTACAGGGCGGCGCTGGAAATGATATTCTGACTGCTACCCTCGGCAACGACATTGTGAATGGTGATGCCGGTGACGACATGATCATAATCAATAATTTGACTTACGGGAACCACTCTATTCAAGGTGGCACAGGTAATGACACCGTTAAATTTTCAGACGGTGGAACTTATGATGTTTCCAACCTCGACGCTTCAGATATCGAAATTCTTGATTTAACAGGGGGCGGCACTAACACTCTCATCAGCTTCACAGCAAATGAAATCTATAGCATTGCAGGCACGGACGCTCTCACTATTGAGGGTGATGCTGGTGATACAATTGCGACTAGCTTCACTGCTGCTGAAGGCTGGACCTCTACTAGCAGCACTGCAAGTTACACGACCTATCAAGCAACCTCCGGTGGCAACACCGTCACCATCAACCTAGACAATGACATCACACACGCCGTCTAAACGGGGATATTAAGCCCATGATAGTTCATTAACCACTGACGATCAGGGATACGTTTTGGGCCACAGGGGCTGCCTTGGGTTCCTACACAGGGGCTTGTGATCTCAGGTGGGACATCAAAACTATCAACAAAGTTGCCAACAGCAGTACAGCTCGAAAGTGCACAGACCGCAAACGCGGCTATAAGAATTGACCGTAGAGACAACATTTGCGTACTGTACAAAAATTCTTCCCCTCGCGTCAAGCAATAAGCCATTTTCTACATCCATCTCTTGGTTGCTCTTACCGCTTTGGTCGCAATCTGATCTGGCGCCCAGCCACGCGAGGTAAAGTAATTACGCGCAGACTCTGCATTCACCGAGAGCCTTAAACCACTAGATGAGAGCTCCTGTGCTAAACCTTCCACGAACGTAGAATACTGCCATGCAATATAAGAAGCCAGAAGGAAGAACATCACATCCGTCACATCGAGCGGGAAGAGAACACTAGGCGCTGCACCGCCGCCGCCAACTGCTGCCGGCATCACAAGCCCCGCATACCCCCAAATTCCGCCATCAACTTTGACACCATTAACGTTAACCGGTCGCCACCAAGAGAAGCCTTTACTGGTACCATTGGCCATAGCATCCATAGCTTCCCAGCACCAATTTACCGTCATCAACTCTCCCAAAGAAGCGGTAACAATCGTCACAAAGAAAGCCAGGAATGCAAAGAGCAGGATTGGCTGCAAGGTGAAATTAAGCACCATATTGATCCAACCTTCAAATAAGCTTTGCGTTCGCCTGAAAAGCAAAAACAAAAAGAATATCGGCGCTAATGCGAATAAAAACCAAAGCCCGACAATGGATTTAATATACGTAAAGAGTGCGCCAATGAGCGCCATGAATAGGTTAAAGGCACCCCAGACCAACAAGATAGCAATAGCGATCCCATAAGGCCCCAAGGGAATACATCCCAACACGGTAATAAAGAACTGAGTTGAAATAATTCGCGCTAATGGCCAGTTAAGAAACTGCAAAGGTGCCGTCAACTGATTTGCCAAATCGAGCTGCCCTGTATACCCCCCGGTTACCCCACCGACTGCCTGTCCCATAAATATTTCGACCATCTCGATCATGGTTCCGAAGAAGAAATTCGCAACAATATCATTAAAGAACTGCCATGCCCCTGGCCCCGTAACAGTAACGATCAAGCCAATTTTAAAGATTAAACTGAAGATCTCACCTGGCTTGAAATTCGCAATATTGAAAACAACCATGACACCATAAATTGCAAGGACCAGCATAATCGCAGTATTACGCACCTTAAGAAACTCGCCGTCGGTAATAATCGCAGAATAAAGTGTCTGGCTTGTCTTGCCTAAAATCTCAATAATCACACTCATAATGGCGCTAATGATACCGCCACCTGCCGCACTACTTGCCTGAAATGCAGGATCTGAAACACAATCCACATCGACACCCGCAGCCACAGCATCTCCTATACCAAGCGCCATCGAAAGCACAATACAGAGCATTAGGAATAACCATTGCGATGGTTGTTTTATAATTTCTAATATTGTCATCATATCCCGTATACCATTACCTTATTATCGCTTTGCGATCAGAGCCTTAGCACCATCTTTAATGCCTTTCGCTCCTATTCTATCCGCGAAACTTGAGTTTTTATCTTGAAGCGATTGGGTCCAACCATCTTCCAGTGCATTAAGCGAACCTCGAATACGTTGCTGTATCGTTTGTCCGCCGATCGTAGGGCTATTAATGGAAAGTGCAAAACCCATACGCCCAGTCACAGCTTGTGAAATCCGCTGAATCGATTCAGTGTAAGAGTAGAACACTCCCCCTACCACTGTCAGGGTTATCATCGCAACGATGAGCTTAATAAGCTGCTGGCTATGTATCCATGTTGAATCGCCTGTTATCGACACCGCGCCCACATTACTTAGATCAAGCTTTGACACCTCAGGTACTTGCGCATTAATTTTTTTATTTAAAAGCCCTCGAACCTCATCACCTATGAAATTATCGGCTCCTACCAAAGAGCTGGAAGCCCTGAGGACTGCACAAAGAGACTCCGCTGCTTTATTACCCCGCTCCTCTATACTTTTATCTTGAATGGCCTTATTAATCGCCTCTGTATATTTATCTTTATCTGCAACGATTTTATCGAGAATCCCACTCGCTTCCACCTCATCAAGCATATTGCGATATTTCCAACCGTAATACAATGTTGTCGCATAATCCCAATAGCCCGCCTTACCACACCTCTGTTCGATTTGCGTGAAAACCGTACTATCCGCTGTAATTTCAAACTCGAAAAGCTTTTCATCATTTTTGACAAGCTTGCTCAAATCGGCTGAAAGCATGTTAATCGTGGTTCCTAATATTTCATGCACAGGCTCCACCACCTTCGTATAGCCTGCAGGCTGGGTTCCTGGTGTGTACCTACGAATATCGGAATAAAGCTCACCATCTAAAAGTAGCTTCGATTTTCTAGGCGTGTTTGCCGCAGCGGTGAATATGTCACCATATTTGATGTAGTGGCCTTCGCTCCCTTTATAAAGCAGCACATCCAGCACACCCAGTGCAAAATACAGAAACGCAATCATCACTGCAGGCTGCATGATATTACGAATGACCATACTTAGCCAACGCTGGAAGAAGTAGCTTTCTGTCGCCTTAAAAAATATCGTCAAAATGAAAACTGGTAGCATCAACATCAACAGAGAAATCGAACCATAGGCCATAACAACCATAGTTGCCGTGCGAACCAAGAACATCGCTAATGCAATGAAAAAGCCAATGGCCATCATTGCAAAATGAATTCCAATGGTACTGGTAAAGAACCCTGCCCCTACAATCCCAAAAAGACCTGCGCTAAGTATGGTTGATGGCCCAAACCCATAGAGACGGCCAAACAGGCAATCCATCCAATCAAAAACACCAATCCATCCCAAATCAGGATAAGCTGATGTGTTAATATTCGCATCGCATATAAAAACGGAGCCCGCCGAAAATGTTGTTTGCGCACCACCAGCAATGATCACCATTAACGTGTCTGTTATATCATAAAATAGAATGGCAATATTATCCAAATTCTCGAACACCACTAGAGCACCCATGACTTTGCCTACAAACATAACGGCTTCGACCTTAACATTACGGAACATTCCCCCGACCGCTTTGATTCCTATAATGACCGTAGCAAGCAGGATCATAACATAAAGCGCTGGCGTCATATAACTATGAACCGCGCCCATGACCTCACTTGTTGTTTTTTCTAGAAGCGTTCGCATGCAATAGATAAAGCGTGCACTATATTTCTTTTGCCATTCAGCAGGCAACAGACCCGATCCGCTCGGCGCTTCTTTCAAACACTTCGTGACTGGAACTTTATTCTTGAAAAAATCCTTTCCAAAAATTGAACTTAGATTAATCCCTGCAATAACGCCTGCTACGCCAGTTTTAGTTCCATCTGTAGGGCCCGCTGTTCTTCCCTGCGCACTAACCGATTGGTCACTTTTATCGATGGGAGCAACAGGCCCAACAAACTGAGCCATTGCCGAAGTTGAAAGGCACATAAGAAGCATTAAAATAGAGATAAACTGACTTATCACGATGCCCCGCCTCTCTGACCGGTTGTGCCCGCAGCGCCATCGAGTGTTTCATCAACGACCTCACTTACAGCTTTCCCCATGTCTCCTGTTTCCGAACTCCTACGAACTGTTTCCTTCAGCGCATTAAGTGTCCATCGCATTTCATTCTCACCCACCATACGCATTTTCGTTGCACTACCAAATGCGGCACCAAATTGCTGCGCCACCAAATCATGTGTAATTTGCGGGACTGCAAGCACCATATTATAAAGAATAAACACCAGTATCGCAGTGGCCATGAGTTGCAGAATAACATTCTGTAGCCATTGCTCCTCCGTGACCTGAGTACCTTTCTTAGAAAGGTACTTCATAAAACCATTCCAATCGATTTTATAGACCATGATCCCACCCGTATGACTGCCCAAATCGTCGAGTGCCTTTTTACCACTTTGCGCCGCCGCCGCACTGAGGGTACTCATTTTATCCCAAATTCCTGTATCAACAAGCTTGTCGTTCAATTTATCCGTCGCCGTTTTAGAAAGTGTTTCTACCTCTGGACTCACATGACGTGTAAATTCAAAGATATTTGACCGCTTAATATATTTACTCCAATCATCTGTTGCAGTTTTTGTCACCGCCTTAACAACATCCTTAATTCCGCCAGCAACTGTTCCAGTTGGCGTCAAACCTAATGCTTCTGAGAACGTGGTTACTTCGGTTTGCTCTTTATTAGACATCTGTGTGAATAACGAAGTTGGTCCGACAAAAATGGTAAATTCCAATGCAACTAACATCAAAATCATAAATAACATCAACAACATAGGCTGCAATGCGTAAGCAATCATCATTTTAAACCATGTCGTAAATTGCTTATAGGTTAATCCGAATAAAAGCATTGGTACAAATAACGGTGCTAATAAGAACAAGAACGAAATAGCGAGAATGGCAACAAGGTACGTAAAGACCAACCTCATCGCAATAAGCAGGAGCATTAAAACAACATAAAGGAGCCCAAAGCCAATCCCAACACCGATTCCACCAGAAAAGAAAAGACTTAGGACAATTGAAAAAATACCAGCGGAAAGAGCGCCCCCAATCAGACCGGTGAATTTTAGAAACAAGCAATCCCAGCTTGCCCATAAGGTGGGTGCTTTGCTGCCTGCTGCCGTATCGCAAAGGTTACCCATGTTACCGGCCGCAGTACTGACTGTCGTTGCAAGCCCTTGCACCATATCCAAAGACAGACCATAAACCCACATATACTTGCTAAAAAATAACGTCACACCGCCAATTTTCAGTATTAAGATAAAACTATCCTTCGGAATGCTTTGCACTGCCCCTAGCGTCAAATTAAAACCAAATAACACCACTGCCAATAGAATGCACCCGCTCACGAGTGATACATAGAAATCTCGATATGGACCATGCGTCACGATACTGCCAACAGAATTATAGATGAGCCCATCCGGTTTCCCGGCGAAGCAACTTACAATTCGATCCAACCATAGACCAGGTGCAGGAGCACACGGACAGATAGCCCCCCCTGAGTTCATCATATCGTTAATGATGCCGCCGCCACCGTTTGCAATACGACTCTGACGTAACGTCTCGCACCCTGTTGGATCTGCTGCTTTATCGCTCGTAAGTGCACTCGTATGTTTTGGATGAATTTGCGCTAATACCTCACCTCCGCTTACGAAAAGCAGCCCAAACATCAAGGCAAGGTGGAAGAAGCAACGCATCAATTGGCAGCTCCTTCACGCAATCGTTGCTGGAAAATGGGCAGAAAAACAGCTGGATTATCGCCAACTTCAGAACGTACTTGGTCAAGCACACGCACGGTCTCAGCGCGCGCAGAAAGCACGTTAATTTCTTCATCCATGCCGCTCAAATCAATACGAGCAATGACCACATCCTTGCCTTGCTTGAGCAAGAAGTAACGACTTGATGGATCCGTTGTTTTGAGCAAATTGAATTCACGATCACTTAACATAAAAGCCGTTTGGTAAGCAGCTGTTGCCTTCGCATTCGGCAAGAAAATTTGCGTTGCCGTTTGCTGGATCAACGTATCAGAAATACTACTTCCCACCGCATCCTCAACACTTTGCGTGGCGAAAATCACCATCGCATTCAGCTTCCGCATCGTCTTGAGCCAATCTTTAATTTTACCCGCAAAAATCGGATTATCGATCAACGCCCAAGCCTCATCGAGAACCACAACCGTGGGCGTTCCATCCAACGATAAATTCACCTTATGGAACAAATAAAGCAGCACGGGAGCGAGTGATGATTTATCTGAAAGCACCTCTCCCATCTCAAAACCAAACGTACTATGTGTCGTAAAATCAAGCGCATCATAGGGGTTATCAAAAATTCGAGCATAACGCCCTTCACCATACCATGGTTTCAAGCGAGAGGCGATTGAGCCTGTTTTCTCCACTCCAAAAAATGCAGCAACATTACGCAACATTCGATCTTTTTTCGCGAGTTTGTAATTACCATTGACCGCTTCTTGAATTTGCTCAACTTCCTCTGGCTCAAGCGTTTTATCATCAAAACGAACCAGTGATTCCAGCCATTCTGAAATAAAATTCCGGTTCTCATTTGTGTCCGGCAAGTGAAGCGGATTAAAGCCACAGCGCTCGGACGGTTGAATGACGCTATAAGCTCCGCCGATTGCACGCACAAAAATCTCTGCGCCCCGATCTTTATCAAACATAAAGAGTCGGCAATTAAATTTCTGCGCTTGCGCACATAAGAAATTCATCAAGACCGTTTTACCGGCACCCGTTGGCCCGATAATCGTTGTATGTCCGACATCGCGTGTATGAAAATTAAAGAAATAGGGCGTTCCCGAAGTCGTATCAAATACGGTAACCGCATCCCCCCAATGGTTCTTCTTAATACGGCCCGTCGGATAATTATGCATCGACACAAAACCCGCAAGATTCATGGTATTAATTTTCGAAGGGCGCCCAATAAAACTGAAATTCCCTGGCAGTTGTGCCCAATAACATTGCTCTAATATCATTTTCTCACGTACGGGAGCGATCCCCACATCCACCATCTTACTAATAGCCAGAGCTAGAGAATCTTCTAAAGCCGTTAAATTATCGTCTATCACCATCACACTACAATGATGATCACCAAAGGCGACGTTACCGCCCATCGCCATATCCAAAGCGGCATTAATTTCAGCAATTTGACTCACCGCAGCATCTTCAGCCGACGCCATGCGGTTTTGCTGTGTTCGCATTTTACCAATCGCCACCGTCCGGTTCACAAATGAGAAGGACTGCGTGATAATAAACTCAAAGGGCAACTGGAGATAAGCGTCAAGCAATCCTGCTGCCGTTGCCGGAGCATATTCTCTCACACTAATCATTCCGGCAAAACGTGTTTTCGTTAAACCCCGAAGCTCAATTGCGCGATTGCCGAAATACAAGCGCTGCGTCGAAAGGTAATGCGAGATATCCATCGTTGGCACTAACATTTGCTGGCGCTGACCGCCATTGACAAGCATCCCCAAAAACTGCAATGGCTGTGACAAGACACCATGCTGCGTCTGCACACATGTCAACAATCGCGGATTATAATCACGCAAACTTGCCAAAAGACGATGGGTTATTTCCTTAAGCTCTTTTTGTGCCTCACGCATGGCTTCATGCTTTTGGCCTTCATCAACAGAATTAGATAAAACGTTGATATAGTGCCCAATCGCACCCAACCCTTCCGTATCCTCACGGCGAACCACCGTAATATAGAGTTCATTCACATACGATTCGTGATTGCTATGCTTCTTCCGCCACTGCTCATTCAACTCATGCGCAAATTTATTTGTAAATTCTCCGCCAGGATAAGCACTTTTTTTGCGCCTAACGGTATGAAACCAGGCGGCATAATTACCGTTGGAAAGACTTTTTAGCAGTGAGTTACGCACCACTTTCTTCATATCAACATCGCTATCATCTGCTGTCTCGAAAGACCAACCTTCCAGACGAATGGTTTGCATCAACTCACCTGATTTGGTGATGATGGTCTCTTTATCAAAGTGATGTTGGTAAGGAATAAACTCAGAAACTGAAACTTCACGCCTAGAGTAACTTGCATTCGTCACCTTGCGGCGACCAAAATTCAGATAATCTTCAAAAGCTTTCATGCTATCTCCCTAAAATACATCATAGGAGTTTGTCTGTTTATGGAAACCCCGATTCACGCATTTCATGCCTTTGGACATTTTAAGAATAAACAACTCAACCGCACGCGGTTCGTTCATACAAATCACAAAACCAATACCGTGAATGGCAGGTGCAGCAACGAATAGGAACAAGAAATTACTCGTCCAAATGAATGTCAGCAGGCAAACAGAGGCATTCACAACAAAGTACATGTAGCTTACGCCCATCGCCATTGGAGGGCGTGCCAAGCCCTGAAAAAGCGGGTCAGCCTGTAGTCGAGCTTCGTTATCAGCCATTTTCCAACCCTCATCTATTATTTTTATTAGCTTACAGAGTAACAGAGAAATGTTTCAGTTTTTTGACGTTCTTACGCTATTTTTTACTTAAAAATCTTAAACTTGTGGAAATTAAGCCGCCTTCTTTTGCACATGTTCAAGCATTTGTTCAATCCGTTCGGCTTCTTGCAAACTGATATTATAGAAACCGGACAACGAAATGATCGCCTCATGCCCGTTATCTGTGACCACTTTTAAACTCACTCTACTGCCCGAACTAGCCTTTAACTCACCGAGTGCTTCTACCAATCCGCCGATCGCTCCAATTTGCGAAATCGTAAAGCGCTGAACGGGCGATTTCGCCCCAACAACCGGCCGATTAAGCGCCTGCTCAAGTGATATAATATCCTTTGCAATCAAACGAATGCCAGAATCATCCTGCTTCCCTTCAGCGATTACAACAACCATCGCACCAGAGATTAAAAGTTCGCGTTTATTATCCAATAACGTTTCATCGAAAATAGAAACTTCGTACGTTCCCGTCTCATCTGAAAGCCCAACAAACGCAAAACGCCCTTTTTGAGAACGCTTATATTTCACCTCACCAATAATACCTGCGAGCTTCACCACTGAATAATCAGAACCTAAGCGCCCTGTCAAATTCGCTGAGGTCGTTCGACGCAATGCCTCCATCGCAGCCACATAACCCGCCATCGGATGCCCACTCAGAAAGAACCCAATTGCCGCAAACTCCTCATTTAAACGCTCCGTTTTTGTCCAATCAGGAACATCAGGCAAGTCAGGCTTAGGCACTGCCACCTCTTCAGGTGCAGCCGCAAATAGGCTATCTTGTTCACTTTCATTATCTTCGGCTGTCGCATTCGCAAAGATCAAAATTTTCTCTAGTGATCCGAACAGCTGCTTGCGATTCTCATGCATCGAGTCGAATACACCTGCGCGAATCAGGTTTTCCATCTGGCGCTTATTGAGCACTTTGCTATCCACGCGCGTCACCACATCGAAGATATCGTTGAACTTTCCGTTCGCTTCACGCTCAGATATCAACATATCCATCGCATCACGCCCAACATTCTTAAGCGCGCCTAGTGCATATCTTATGGCTTTTTTATCCTCTGTATTATCGGTTCGAAAATCAGAAAATGAATGATTAATACAGGGCGGCAAAACATCAATATCACGAAACTTTGAATCTTCCGCAAAGATGGCAAGCTTCTCCGTATTCTGGATATCATACGTCATCGACGCGGCGAGAAATTCAGCCGGGTAATTCGCTTTCAGAAAAGCCGTCTGATAGGCTATGAGTGCGTAAGCTGCCGCATGCGACTTGTTGAAACCATAGCTCGCAAACTTCGCCATTAGGTCGAAAATCGCCTTCGCTGTCGCTTCTTTAATACCGTTATTCACTGACCGCTCGGTGAATAACGCACGCTGCGACTCCATCTCTGCTGCGATCTTCTTACCCATCGCGCGACGCAGCAAATCAGCTTCACCGAGACTATAGCTCGCAAGCTTCTGCGCGATTTGCATCACCTGTTCCTGATAGATCATCACACCGAACGTCTCAGAGAGAATTGGCTCCAAATCAGGATGCAAATATTCTGGCTCTTCTCTGCCGTGCTTGCGCGCAATATAGGTCGGAATATTATCCATCGGCCCCGGACGATAGAGCGACACTAATGCAATAATATCTTCCAAACTATCGGGTTTCAGCTTACGCAGCGTGTCGCGCATGCCGGAGGATTCCAGCTGGAACACTCCCGTTGCATCGCCTTCACCCAACATTTTATACGTCACCTCATCACCCTCAGGCAGCATAAGGAGGTCTAATTCAACCTTCTCATTTTCTTTGATGAACTTACGCGCCGTCTCCAAAACCGTGAGTGTTTTGAGTCCTAAAAAGTCAAACTTTACGAGGCCTGCTGCCTCCGCATATTTCATCGAGTACTGGACGACCAGCATATCCGAACGCGGATCACGATAGAGCGGCAAAAGCTCTACAAGCGGCCTATCACCAATGACCACACCCGCCGCATGAGTCGAGGCATGACGGTATAGCCCCTCCAATTGCAACGCAATCTCGACCATCCGCTCCGTATCTTCTTCTTCACGGATCGCCTCACGCAAAGTTGGTTCCTGATCAATCGCTTCTTGTAGCGTGCACGGGGCGGCTGGATTATTAGGAACAAGCTTGGTAATGCGATCCACCTGACCATAAGGCAGTTGCAACACACGCCCCACATCGCGCAAGACCGCACGCGCTTGCAGTTTACCAAACGTGATGATTTGCGCCACTTGGCTGGCGCCATATTTTTGCTGCACGTAACGAATCACTTCGTCACGACGGTCCTGACAAAAATCGATATCAAAATCGGGCATCGATACACGTTCTGGATTCAAGAAACGCTCAAACAGCAATCCATAACGTAAGGGATCCAAATCCGTAATCAGCAAAGACCATGCGACGACAGACCCTGCACCAGAACCACGCCCCGGCCCCACAGGAATATCATTATCTTTTGTCCATTCAATAAAGTCCGCAACGATGAGGAAATACCCCGGGAAGCCCATTCCGTTAATAACATCTAACTCATAAGCGAGACGGTCAGTGTATTCTTTCGCAACTTGCTCACGCTTCGCTTTGTCCATGTCATCGGTAAAGACTTGCTTCTCAATACGGCGCTGCAAACCAACTTCCGCTTGCTCTTTCAATAGGCGTTTTTCTTCTTCAATATCACCAAAGCGCGGTAAGATCGGCGCGCGTGCGGGTGACATAAACGAACAACGTTTCGCAATATTGAGGGTATTCTCAATCGCCTCAGGCAGATCAGAAAACAGCTCCACCATCTCTTCCGATGATTTGAAATAATGCTCTGGCGTTACCCGACGACGATCATCTTGCGTAACATACGCACCATCGGCAATACACAGCAATGCATCATGCGCCTTATGCATTTTGCGCGTTGCGAAATAGACATCATTGGTCGCGACAATCGGCAAATTATGCTTCGCCGCTAGCTTCAATAATGCGGGTTCAGGTTCTAACTGCGCCGGCGTATCATGGCGTTGGATTTCAATATACAGCCGCTCTGGAAAGAGCTGCTTCATCTTATTCAACCATTGATCCGCCACATCTCCACGGCCCCGCAAAATGCGCTGAATCAGTGGACCACCCTCACCACCGGTCAAACAAATCAGACCGTCGGTTTTACCCTCCAGAATCTTCCAATCCAGAATAGGTTCACCCTCTTGCGCTGATTCAAGATACGCACCTGAAGCCACTTCCAGAAGATTGTGATAGCCCTGTTCATTTTGAGCCAACAACACAATAGATTCAGGTTTTGGGCGTAAATTATGCGTCCGCATCCCTTCTTGTGGCAAAGGAACAAAATCTAACTGGCAACCCATAATCGGCTGCACACCGACTTTGGCCAACCCTTGCGCAAGCTCCAATGAGCCGAACAAATTATTCACATCGGTAATCGCCACGGCAGGCATTTCATACTGCACGCAGAGCTTGCCCAAATCTTTTGGTTTAATCGCGCCTTCCAGCAATGAGAATGCCGTGCGCAAATGCAAATGGATGAATTGCGTCATGATAATTCACCCTTATTCAGCACAACCGAACGCCCCATACGCAACGCCAAATTTTTATTATGCGTCGCAATCAATGCCGACATGCCGCGCTGTTTAATCGCAGCCATCAAGAGCTGGAACACAACTTCTGAAGTCTCGTCATCCAAGTTACCCGTCGGCTCATCCGCCAACAATAAAACTGGATCATTCGCGAGCGCACGCGCAATCGCCACGCGCTGCATCTCGCCACCCGAGAGCTGAGACGGACGATGCGAGAGCCGATCCGCCAAACCAAACTCGCTGAGCAAAGACTCCGCATACGCCGTTGCGTCTACCTTTGATTTACCTGCAACTAATTGCGGAAGCACCACATTTTCTAATGCGGTAAATTCGGGTAGCAAATGGTGAAATTGATAAACGAACCCAAGTGCCTGACTGCGCACTAACGTTCTGTCACGCTCACTCAAATTCGCAAATTCGCTTCCTTGCAGCATCACGCCACCACTATCGGCGGGCGATAAAAGACCCGCGATTTGCAGCAAAGTTGTTTTACCCGAACCCGATGCACCGACCAGCGCCACTGCCTCGCCAATCCCAATCTCTAAATTGATATTGCGCAGCACTTTTAGCTTCTCAGCGCCTTGCGAAAAAGACTTATTCACATTGGAAAGTTTAAAGAGACTACTCATAACGCAACGCCTCCGCTGGATCTAACGCCGCCGCACGGCGCGCCGGATAAAGCGTGGCAAGGAACGATAGAATAAGTGCCATCGCCACGATTAAGCCAATTTCAAACCAATCCACTTTCGCCGGGAGCGTCGAGAGAAAGTAGAGATTCCCCCCCAGCAATTGCTGCCCTGTTGTCGCCTCAAACCACTGGCGAAACGCATCGGCATTAGTCGCAATAAGAATACCAAGTACCACGCCCGCCAACGTCGCCACGGCCCCAATACGCACGCCCATATAAACAAATATTCGCTGAATAGAGCCACGAGTGACACCATAAGCGCGCATCACCGCAATATCGCGCTGCTTATCTTTCACCAGCATCACAAGGCTCGCAATAATGTTAAACGCCGCCACTAACAAGATCATCATGAGGATCAGAAACATCACCGTGCGCTGCACATTTAAGGCTTCAAAGATTGCACCATTGGTTTGCTGCCAATCGAGCACATTATACTCCGCACCCAATATTTTACGAAGTTCATTCGCCACCGCTGACGTATCATCTAACGAGTTCAACGTAATTTCAATAGACTGCGCACTCGGCGTTTTGAAATAGGTTTGCGCCTCTGCAAACGGCATAAGAATAAGATTGGAATCAATCATGCTCATGCCAAACGTGAAGTCACCCATCACCGGATAAGCCTTCATACGCGGCACTAGCCCGACCACCGTTTGACGACCGTCAGGCGAAATTAGCGTGAGTCTATTTTGGCCACGAAGATTGCGCTTCAAGCCACTGCCTACCAACAAGCCTTGCGTCTCAAGCGAGCCACTATTGAGATAATCTTGCAGGTAGGATTTATCTTCCACACCAGAGAGATCATACGATTTCACCTGCGCTCCGCGCGCAAGGTTCTTCGCCGTAATCATCACCTGTCCTTCAATCACGGGCACGGCGCGCTTCACTTGTGCGATCGAGTTAATTTTCTCTAACAGCGAACCCGTATCTGGCACTTGACCTGATTGATGATAAACATGAACATGCCCACTTAAGCCGATGAAATGCTTTAGCATTTCTCCACGCACGCCGTTCATCACCGATGTCACCACCACGAGCGTCATTACCCCCAACGCGATACCGACAATCGCAAACCAGATAATCACCCCAATGAAACTCTCACGTCCACGCGCGTTCAAATAGCGCTTCGCAATGAAAGATTCGTGAGGTTTAAGCAGCACGTGCGATCGCTCCTTGCTGGATCAACTCAAGAGCCGCTTCCGCAGAAATTTCTTGCTTCTCACCGCTACGGCGATTTTTCAGTTCAACCGTTCCAGCCGTCACACCACGCGGGCCGATCGCGATTTGCCAAGGCAAACCAATCAAATCCATCTTGGCAAACTTTTGGCCTGCGCCATCATCCGTATCATCATAAAGAACGGAAACGCCTGCCGCTTCAAACTGCTGATAAAGGCTTGCGCAGACCTCTACACATTCGTCATCCTTACCGCGCAGATTCATCAAACCTACGGTAAAGGGCGCAACCGCTTCCGGCCAAATAATACCGGAATCATCATGATTAGCCTCGATCAATGCACCGACCAAACGCGAGATTCCAATCCCGTAGGAACCACATTCAGGATATACAGGCTTGCCATCAGGCCCTTGAACCGTAGCGCCCATAGATTTGGTATATTTCGTACCAAAATTGAAAATATGGCCAACTTCAATACCGCGTGCTTCGCGTAAATCTGCTTTGGCAACGGGGCAATTATCCGCGTCATGTTGTTCATCAGCCGCCGCGTAAAGCGCACGCATTTCTTCTGCTGGAAGCGAGAGTTTACCGGCGCGTATATCATCGAACTTTTTATCATAATAAAGTGCCGACTCACCCTCATCCGCGATCACGCAAAATTCATGACTCAAATCACCACCGATATCACCCGTTTCTGCACGCAACGGAATAGCAACCAACCCTAAACGATCAAATATTCTCAAGTACATTTGGTAATATTTACCATAAGATTCCACCGCATCTTCGTGGGTGAGGTCAAAGCTATAAGCATCTTTCATCAAGAATTCACGCCCCCGCATCACACCAAAACGCGGACGAATCTCATCACGAAATTTCCACTGGATATGATAGAGGTTCAACGGCAATTCTTTGTAGCTTTTGACACTATTGCGAAACACATCCGTGATAAGCTCTTCATTGGTCGGGCTGTAGAACATCATACGGCCATGGCGATCTTTAATCTGTAGTGTTTCCGCTCCACAATAGGTTCCACGCCCCGACTCTTCCCATAAATCTGCTGGCTGTATGGTGGGCATCAACATTTCATTCACACCGGATTTGGCATGCTCATCACGCACGATATTCTCAACCTTGCGAAGCACTGCCAACCCCAGCGGCAACCAGTTGTAAATGCCAGAGGTAACCTGTCGAATCATCCCCGCACGCAACATTAAACGATGCGACACAATTTGCGCTTCGGACGGATTCTCTTTAATGAGTGGAAGAAAATAGCTGGAGAGTTTCATGATTACGCGGCCTTCTTCGCTGCAGTAATGGCCTGGCACCACACTTGGTTATCAAGGTACCATTGGATGGTTTGTTCCAAGCCTTGTTCAAAGGTGTATTCATTCGTGTAATTCAGTTTTGCGCGCGCGTTGGAATCGTCCATCGCATAGCGGCGATCATGGCCGGGGCGGTCCGTCACAAAACGAATAAGCGCCGAATGCGTTTGCGACATTGAGCGCGGGCTTAACTTATCTAGCGTGGCACAAATCGTCGTAACCACATCAAGATTGGTACGCTCGGCATTACCGCCGAAGCAATAGCGTCCGCCCGGTTCACCTTGGGTCAATGCCGCATAAATTCCACGACAATGATCTTCGACATGAATCCAATCACGCACATTTTTACCGTCACCATAAACCGGCAAATTCTTTTCGGCTAAACCACAAGCAATCATATGCGGGATCAGTTTTTCTGGATGCTGACGCGGCCCGTAATTATTCGTGCAGTTCGTCAGCAAGGTTGGCAGACCATACGTGTGATGCCACGCATTGACCAAATGATCCCCTGCCGCTTTCGAAGCCGAATAAGGCGAGCTTGGCTGCACCTGAAAATCTTCATGGAATTTCTCATCGGAATCCAATTCCAGCGAACCATAGATCTCATCCGTCGAAATCTGCAGATAACGGAACGCAGCCGCTTGCGCTTTGGGCAAAGCACCCCAATAGTGCCGCGCGCATTCCAGCAAGCGGTAGGTTCCCACGATATTCGTTTCGATAAACTCACCGGGACTACTGATTGAATTATCAACATGGCTTTCTGCCGCAAAATTCACCACCGCATCGGGCTGGTACTTATCCAACAAGCTACTCACTAGCGAAGTATCGCCAATGTCACCTTCATACAGCTCCCATTCGCCTTTGCCGGAAATCCATTCCAAGTTTGCAGTGTGGCCTGCATAGGTCAGTGCATCTAGCACGATGACTTTATGCCCTTGGTCAACACAGAGTTTGACGAAAGAGCTTCCAATAAATCCGGCGCCGCCGGTAACGATGAGTGTTTGCATGATATCTAGACTATTACGGTATGAAGTTAATGGGAATGAGAAATTCTAAGTATGGCTTATTATCTGGATAGTCACCCGGAACAGACGGCAGCGGGTTAGCCGCATCAATCATTTGCGTAATCGCACGATCAATTGCCTCCGACCCGCTAGATTTTTCAAGTAAGTAGCGCAGCACACGGCCTTGGCGGTTAATACGAATGCGCAAAACAACCTTACCGCCCTCACCTTTCGAACGTGCAGCATCAGGGTAAACTTTATGTTTATCAATCCATAGCGAGATGGTCTGCGTATAGCGTTTTTGGATTTCTGCCTTCTTGGAACCCGAATTCCCAATCACCGAGCCGCCATTTTGATCGAGCTCTTTAGGCTTCTTACTACCTAACTTCGCCGTCAACTGATTCGCACGCACATAACGTTTCGGCTTCTTCGCTTCCGCCGTACGGGCGGTTTTGAGCGGCTGACGAATCACCTGACGCTCCATCTTAGGTTCAGGCTTCTTCACTGCCACTTTTGGCAAAGGCTCAGGTTTTGGCGGAGTTTTCTTTTTCACCACTTTGACCGGTGCAGACTTAGGCGGCGGAGGAGGAGGCGTAATGGCCGCTTTAGGTTTTGGCGTCTCTAACGCCGCACGCGCCACCTCCTGCTTAGCGGCTTCCACCTTCTTGGGAACTGGCTTTGCTTCAACCTTCTTCGCCAGTTCAAGTTTTGGCTCAACCTTCTTGATCGGCTCCGGTTTAACGGGCTCCGGTTCGGGGCGCTTTTCAATCACCGATTTAGCGGGCGCAGGGGCTGACGCGACAGCAGGCTGCGTTTCCGCCAATCGGCGCTTAGAGAAGAGTCGCTTCACATCCGATGAAGTAATCGCCGCGGCATTAGCCTTACCGCCCAGCTTCACATTGAGCACGCGCACCGGCACCACCTGAACATTATCCTGGGGCATAATATAATAAATCACCGCGCCCATCATATGCAAAAAGAATGCGACGAAAACCACTGCGAAAAAATGCTTCCCATTCAGGTATTTCCCAAACCGTGCGTATTCGCTGTTTTCAATATTTCTGACAGCGCTGAGCATCGATTAACTCAGGCTCTGCGTTACGATAGAGAGATTCGTACCACCGGCCACACGCAGCAAATCCATAATGGCCACCATCTTACTGGCTTCCAAACGCGAATCTGCTTTGAGCGAAATAATCTTGCGCGGGTTATTGGCAAGTAGCTGTGTCACGCTCGCGCGCAATTCATCAATATCAACCAACTCATCATTGAGCAAAATCTCGTTATATTGTCCAATGACAATCACGATATGCCCCTGATCGAGCACCTTGCCGCTATCCGCTACAGGGACATCCACCGGGATCACTTCGAATTTTTCAATCGTCCCCGCAACCAGGAAAAAGATAAGCAAAAGAAATACGAGATTAATCAACGGAATCATACTGACTTCACGCGTCATGCGTTTAGCGCGATTAATTTCCATCTATCACCTCCTCAGCCATTGCGGGCTCCATCTCGGGTGTAACCTCATCTATCGGCGCGGCGGGCGCTTGGTCTATCCGCTCAGGCTCCCAACTTGCCACAGAAAGGTTGGTACTACCGGCTTGATAAATATTATCCATGACCGTCACCATTTGCTGCACAGACACACGCGGCCCACTCAATAAGAGCACGCCAACATCTGGGAATTTTTCGATCGTTCCGCGCAGGGTTTTAATCAACCCCTCTTCATTGACCAAACGACGACCAATATAGGTAGAACCATCACGCGCCACATAAACTTGCAGCAAACGCCCTTCATCTGCCGAACCACCGCCATTGGCTTGCGGCAACATCAGCTCAAGCGATTCACTGCGCACAAAACTGCTCGATAGCATAAAGAAAACAAGCAGCAAAAACACCACGTCAATCAATGGCGTTAATGGCACCTGCCGGGCTTTACGTGCTTCGCGCTCTATCTGCATGATGAATTGCCTCTAAAGCGAATTAGAATTGGCTATAGCGTGGATTAAGCAACTTCAACGTGGAGCTACTTTGCGGCGTTGAACGCATATCAGACGAATCTTTTTGCATGCGATCGCTGGTTTCGCCTTTTTCCTGATCCGTTGAGAGGCGGTCCGTCTCTTCACGCTCACGCACGCGCGCTTGCGCCTTACGGCGACGCTGCGCACGCTCATTACGCTGGAACTCATCTTCCAGCATCATAATTTGAATCGATGTATCTTTCATCACACCGCGCACACGCTCAATCAAACCATCAAAGATGTAATAGGCAACCACCGCCGGAATCGCGACCACAAGGCCACCCACCGTCGTCAGAAGCGCTTCCCAAATACCGCCTGCAAGCAGTGATGGATCCACACGACTCCCCGCACCTTCAAGGCGAGAGAAGGCCGTCACCATCCCGATTACCGTCCCTAGAAGACCAAGCAATGGCGCTACATTTGAAACCATCTCCAACCCACGCATTTGCGTCTCCAAATAGCGGATATCGGTTGAACCTACGCGTGAGATTTCGGCATCACGACTTGATTGCAGCATTTCGCGATCCGATACGCAATTGAGTGCGACCTGCATAATACGTGCAACAGGCCCTTTTGAACGCCCTAGAATCTCACGAGCTTTGGCCAAATCGCCACTACGAATCGCGGCAATCGTCGGCTCAATAAAAGCGGAGTTAAACACACCAGCTGTCGTAAATTGATAGAGTTTAAAGATCACCACCGCGATCGTGTAAATCGACAACCCAGCGAGGATAAACATTACCACGCCGCCTTTTTCAAATAGCTCGAAACCCATAATTTTACCCTCAATATTGGCCGGTGCATCCGGCACTTGTTCCTTATTCACTGCGGAATATAAAGGATTCATTATTCCCTATCAACCTGTAATGCTTGTTTTCGCTAAGAAAACTGCTATGCCTGCTGCATGAGCAAACCATCAAAAACAGAAGCGGAAGAAGCGGTCAAAACCCTTATCCGCTGGGCGGGTGACAACCCTGACCGTGAAGGCTTATTGGAAACCCCTGATCGCGTTTTGCGCGCGTATGGTGAGTTCTTTGCAGGCTATGATACTAACCCACACAATATTTTAAGCAAAACCTTCTCCGAGGTCGAAAATTACGATGAAATGATCGTACTTCGCGATATCGAATTCGTTTCGCATTGCGAACATCACATGGTGCCATTCACCGGTGTCGCTCACGTTGCGTACCTACCTGAAGATAAAGTGGTGGGCTTAAGCAAGCTCGCACGTTTAGTCGAAGCCTATGCCCGTCGCCTCCAAATTCAGGAGAAGATGACAGCACAAATCGCCAATGCACTGGATGAAGTGCTGCAGCCTAAGGGTGTCGCGGTCGTGGTCGAAGCCTCGCATCAATGCATGACAGCACGCGGCGTTCGCAAAAAAGGCGCAACCATGCAGACCAGCCGCATGATTGGCCGCTTCCGCACCGACCCGCGCACACGCCAAGAATTTTTCGATTTACTCCGAAAATAACCTGAGACAAAAACATGTTTAAACTCCGCCCTATTTTACTCATTAACGGCTTACTGTTGCTGGTATTGGGTGCGGCAATGATCATTCCGTTACTGGTTGATCTCATGTTTCACGACGGTCACTGGGAGACCTTTCTCGTATCTGCCTTTATTTGTGGTTTTATTGGCGGCACCCTATACCTGTCCAACCGAGGCTATGGCGGCACTATCAGTTTACGACAAACCTTCCTTTTCACCGCATCCAGTTGGTTTATTTTACCCGCCTTTGCCTGCCTCCCCTTTTACTTATCAGCTCCATCCACTTCCTTTATTGACGCCTACTTTGAAGGGGTTTCTGGCCTCACCACGACCGGCGCGACGGTGATGACCGGTTTAGACACAATGTCCCACGGTATTTTACTCTGGCGCTGCCTGTTGCAAGCACTAGGCGCCGTCGGGGTAATCGTCCTCGCCATGGCCATTTTACCGATCCTTCGCATTGGTGGCATGCAGCTCTTTAGAACCGAATCCTCTGATAAAACCGACAAAGTCATCCCACGCGCGGGGGAGATGGCCAAACTCATCGGTATGACTTACCTCACTCTTTCAGGTATCTGCGCCATAGCTTATTGGAGCTTCGGCATGAGTGGATTCGATGCTATTTGCCATGCGCTCACGACGCTCGGAACCGCTGGGTTTTCTAACTATGACGCCTCTATCGCGCACTTCGCCAGCGCCGAAATCGAAACCATCGCTACCCTTGGTATGATTTGTGGTGCCCTGCCCATTATCCTCTATTATCAGATGATACGCGGCAAGCCCCTAGCGCTCTTTAAAGATATTCAGGTGCGCTGGTTCTTCACCATTCTCGTGTGCACGACTCTGCTCATCACCGCATGGCTCATTTACAATCAAGGGTATGAATTCTGGCGCGCGTTTCGTTATGCTAGTTTTAACGTTGCATCCATCATTACGACTACGGGCTATGTTTCGGCTGATTACGCACATTGGGGTAGCGCGCCAACGCTTATTTTCTTCATGTTGATCGTTGTCGGAGGCTGCACTGGCTCCACAAGCGGTGGAATAAAAATATTCCGTTTCAAAGTTTTATATGAAACAGCTAAAGTTCAACTTTATCAACTTATTCAGCCTCACGGCGTCTTTATCGCGCGCTATGGCCACAAACCTATTTCGGAAAGTGTGAGCGCATCCGTGCTCGGTTTCTTCACTTTATTCGCCTTTAGCTTTATGATTTTGGCGACGGCACTTTCTGCTTTTGGCCTCGATTTTATCACTTCTATGAGTGCAGCGGCACAAACATTAGCGAATGTCGGGCCCGGCCTCGGTGAGATCATTGGCCCTACCGGTAATTACCAAACCCTCCCCGATGGAGCTAAGTGGCTGATTTGCATAGGAATGGTTGTAGGTAGACTCGAATTATTTACCGTCCTTGTTCTCTTTACCGGACATTTCTGGCGAGAGTAGTTTCCGCCTTACGTTGTCATCAGACCGTCACATTTCTTTGCTATAATTAGAAGGTAAAAAAAGGAATGAAAATTATGGCTGATCCAGCAGAAGGCGGTGGTGGTCCAAGTATAATGGATCGCATGAACCAAGGGCAAATGGGTGCCGCTGGCGGCGGTGGCGGAGCTGGCGGCGGCGCGGGTGAGACTCCTGGCGCACTCATTGACACATTCCTACGTATGCTCGGCATCAAAGGCGGCCTTAACGGACATTCAACCGGTGGGTTCGATGCCATCTTTGGCCTCGGCAACGCGTTTAGCGGCCTATCGATACAAGGCAAAAGTCTTTTTAGCTCAATGCTTGATACTCGCGGCGGCATACTCACTAGCTTCTTTGCAGATCTAGGCTTCACCTTCGGCGGCAGCATTCATGGCGCCGGTGGCGATGTTCAACATGCCCCCATTGGCGAGGCCCCCGTTGATACATCAGGCGGCGGCGGAGGCGGTGGTGATGCACAATACGCCTCGATCAACACCATTCCAAGTGCGGCGTTTCAAGATATGGGTGCTATTCAAAATACTGCCCCTCAACATGTGACAGATGCAACCCCTCCTGTACGTGGTGCTAATAAAGCCAAACGTGTTTCGCAAAGCGAAGGTGAAGGCGCAAGCCGCTAAAACCTGCTAACGGCCAAAAAACCACGCCGTCATTAACACTCCCACGATAATCACAAAACGCTTCACAACAGGCTTGGGCATTTTTTGGGCGTAATGCGCGCCAACATAACCACCGATGACCGCCGCGAGCACCATCACTCCCGCTGAAGGCCAATGTACCATCCCACTAAACAGAAAGATAACCACCGCAACACCATTAATAGCGCTCCCTAGCACCGTCTTTAGGGCATTCATCGTATGAATATCACGCACGCCAAGCAGGCTGAGCAACGCCAGCATCAATATCCCGATACCGGCACCAAAATACCCCCCATATAGTGCAATCCCCAACTGCAATAAAATACTTTTCGGTGAAGTGAAATTAACTTGCTCTAGCTCCACAGGTCGCGCACGAAGCTTATCGCCAAAGGCGAAAAGCAGCGTTGCAATCAGCATCAACCATGGAATAAGCGATTCAAACATCTGAACCGGTGTCACCAATAAAACCACCGCCCCTATCGCACCGCCCATCACACTCGTTAAGCTTAACGCGAGCACCGCTTTTCTATCCACCCTCAATTGCTTACGATAGGCCACTGCGCTGGCGACTGCTCCCGGCCATACTGCAATAGAAGACGTCACATTCGCAACAATCGGCGAAACGCCTACAAAGATAAGTGCCGGAAACGTAAAAAACGTCCCTCCGCCCGCCACGGAGTTAATCACCCCGGCAAGGAACGCACTCCCTAACAGAAAAATGATTTCAATCCATTCCATAGCGCCTAAGCACACTCTAAGAAGCAAGCATCGCCGTATGAGAAGAAGCGATATTTCTGCGCCACGGCATGTGCATAGGCTTGGCGTATAGCATCCACTCCGCTAAACGCGCTTACCAACATAAGAAGGGTTGATTTAGGTAGATGGAAGTTCGTAAGCAACGCATCCACCGCACGGAATTGATAACCAGGTGTAATGAAAATATCCGTCTCCCGGTGCTGAGCATGTAACATGCCCGCTTCATCTGCAGCGGATTCCAAACAGCGCAACGCCGTCGTGCCAACACTTACAATGCGGCGCCCTTCGGCTTTTGCTTTATTCAGCGCTATGGCCGTTGCCTCATTCATCTGCATCCATTCCGAATGCATTTGATGTTCGGATAAATCCTCCACCCGAACCGGCAAAAAAGTTCCTCCCCCAACATGCAGCGTCACATGTTGAACCTCAACACCCTTCGCATGAACCTCCGCCATCAGCGCTTCACTAAAATGCAAACCTGCTGTCGGAGCGGCAACCGCACCCGGCTCTTTCGCATGCAATGTTTGATAATTGAGAAAATCCAAATCGTCTTTTTCAGCACGCTTAATGTAAGGTGGCAACGGCATTTGGCCGATCTCATCCAGTGCACTGTAGAACTCCGCATCTGCCTTATTAAACTTTAGCACTACAGTTCCGCTCTCATTCTTACTGAGAGCCTCCGCTTCCAAGCTTGTGCCAAATTCAAGAATATCACCAACACTTAACTTCCGCGCAGGCTTCGCGAAACACTCCCACACGCTACCACGCTCTTGCTTGAGCAAAGTAATGCCAATCACTGCCTCACCTTTTTTGCCGTAAAGCTGAGCGGGAATCACTTTGGTATTGTTAAACACCAGCACATCATCAGGGCGTAGAAAATCAGGCAATTGGCGGATGGTACTATCCGTCAACTCGCCCAAAGAAGAAACGGCCAACAAACGTGACGCATCACGTGGGCTGGCCGGTTCTTGAGCGATTAGCTCCTCAGGTAAGGAGTAATCAAAATCAGAAAGTCGCACTATTGCGCCGCAGCAGCCGCTTTAGCAGGATTTGCAGTTTTCTTAGGTTTAGCAAGTTTTGCCTCTACATCAGCAGCAACGCTCAACGTGATCATCTTATCTGGATCAGACACTTCACCATTGCGAGCAGAATCACCTTTTTTGATACGATCCACATATTCCATGCCTTCGATCACTTTACCCCAAGCCGTGTATTGCTTATCGAGGAAAGTCGCGTCATCAAATACGATGAACCATTGGCTATCACCGCTATCAGGGCTTGCCGAACGTGCCATTGAAGCCACGCCACGTGTGTGAGACACATCGTTAAATTCAGCTTTTATCTTCTGGCCAGAACCACCTGTACCATTACCATCAGGATCACCTGTTTGTGCCATAAAGCCTTCGATCACACGATGGAACACGATTCCATCATAGAACTTTTCGCGGGCGAGCTCTTTAATGCGCTTCACATGGTTTGGCGCTTTTTCGGGCAAAAGCTCAATCACAACACGGCCATCTTTAAGTTCAAGATAGAGCGTGTTCTCTAAATCAGTGGCGTTAGCAGTAGAAGTCATAAGTAAGGTTCCTATTACGGTTAGAGTGGTCAGTAGTTTTTTCATGAAAAGCTCCCTGAATTGTGTTATTTCGCTACTTCTTAAGATATAGGTCAGTTTAATGCAAATAATAAGAGGCTGTCACTAAATCTTCATCAATGCCTTAGCCACATTATCAGACACAAAATGCGAGACGTCGCCATCTAACTTGGCAATCTGCTTCACAAAACGTGACGAAATAAAGTGCGTCGCCTCAGATGCGGTAAGAAACACCGTCTCCAGCTCTGGCGCTAACTTATTATTGATATTGGCCATCTGGAATTCATATTCATAATCCGAGACCGCACGCAACCCACGAATCAGAAGGCTCGCCCCCTGCTCTCGCGCGAAATTCACCAATAGGCCGGAAAACCCTGTCACAGTCACTCTATCGGTCAGTTCAAGCCGTTCAATTTCTTGCTCAACCAGTGTGACCCGCTGCTCCAAACCAAATGCCGGTGACTTGCCTGTATCTTCCGCCACTCCGATGATAAGCTTATCCACCACCTTACAGGCACGCAGGATAATATCCTCATGTCCCTTCGTAACAGGATCAAAAGTTCCTGGGTAAATGCCTGTGCGATTTTTCATATTTTCCCTTAACTTTGAGTTGTCACCTTGAGCGAGCATAGCGAGTCAAAACTTCTCAAGCTAGTGTAAAAGATGCTTCGACTGTGGCGCCTCACGCTTGCGCCAAGAACGTCGGCACCCACCCTATATCGCTTCACTAATACCCATTTTGAGCGAGTCAAAAGCCATAATAGCGGCCGCTCGCGTTGCCACATTCGTATCAGGGATTTGCACCATACGGATAGTGTCAACACCATGTTTGGCCAGCTCCGCATCCGCATATTCAATAAGTTTTAACCCTAACGGGCTCCGCCCCAGCCCGCCACCGAACAGATAAATACTCGTTCTAGCCGCCAACTTCTTTTCGTCTTCGGACCAGCCGTTAGCGGGCTCAATATCTTCATTTTCACCGCTATGGATAATGGCTATCGTACGCCCGAGATATTTACCCGCCATCGCGATTACTTGCGCATGAAGTTCGCTCGCATCAATGTCCAACTCTTCGCCGGTTTCGACGCCCGCCATCGCGTTCAACATCGGCGAACGGTATAAATCTTCCGCGCGAACTGTGCCATCGCTACATAAGATGAGCTCTTCACGTCCTGTTTTCACCTTTAATGCCTCACCGGCTTCTAGCAGCATTGGTAAATCTTCGCTATCGACACGAATACGTAGCTTGCTCGCATGCCCATCGGTGACGAAATGGTAGTGCGTATCGGTATCAACACGCACAATTGCATGGCCAAGACCTGTTCCAAGCCCGATCAAGCCGACATATTTATCCGTCACGCAATGCGGTTTCAAAATATTCCCGCGATGATCAAACATGTCCTCGCGCTCAAGCGATTGGATCGATTTTATCATCCCCGCCAACATCGCATTCGCATCATTCTTCACATTAAAAGGGATGGCTAAGAACTCTGGATTCCGCGCCTGCATGGCTTGCACATATTCACCGCGCAAGTGAATACCATCAAATTCACTCACGAAACGCCCCACATTTGGATTGGTCCCAGGCTTGATAATACCATCAATACCAAAACGCCCCGGAGTCGCGATACCAACACCAATGAGTTGCCCCTCTAACGGCTTTGCTAAATCCACACATTTCTCAATAATATCGACAATTTGGGAAGAATGAGCATCGACCCCTTTGGCCGTTTCCGCATGATCAATCCAATTGGCTTTTGGAGCAAGACTATCGCCCTCAACGATATAAAAGCCAGACTTAACCGTCTGGCCTCCAATATCAATACCGAGCATAAATTGCTTTTGAGGCATCACTTAATGCTAATACTTAGTGCGCGTGGCCGTGGCCGGTGGCGCTGTCATGTGTATGACTTCCGCACGCGCGTGTACCATGCGCATGGCTTTTGCTGCTTTTGCCGGCTTTGCGCAAACCGCACGCGCCTTTATCATGGCTATGTTCAGCTTTTTTCATTTTATTGCAGCATTTGCACGCCGCCTTTTTACAGGTCGATTTCTTGCACGGTGAGGCACAGGCTCCTTTTTCTTTAAAGATCGATTCACCCACCGCATGCTCATCCATATGACACGCACCCAATGCCAAAGCGGCAGCAAACATTATAAATAGTTTTTTCATTCTTCATCTCCGTTATTTTCTTCTGTAACTGTCGGTGCCTCAGAAGCAACTTCAGCCGTTGCTGTTTCCGCAACGCCTTCTGCCGCTTCTTCGCCTTCCGCCAACTCTTCCTCTTCATCAGATTCTGAAATATTGAGGCGAATGGCCGACACTACTTTCTCATCTTTACCAGTTTTAAAGATCGTCACGCCTTGCGTATTACGACCTGCCACGCGGATATTATGCACCGGGCAGCGAATCAATTTACCGCCATCGGTCATCAACATGATCTGTCCATCATCGGTAATGGGCATCGCTGCGACCACACCACCATTACGCTCAGAAGTCACAATATTCGTGATCCCCGAACCGCCACGGTTGGTCGTGCGATATTCATAAGAAGAACTACGCTTGCCGTAACCATTTTCGGTCATCGAGAGAATAAACTGCTCACGCATCGCCATCTCAGTAATGAGTTCATCAGAGATATCGACCTGAGGAATTTCCGCGCCTTCATCATGTTTCCATGGCGCGGCTTTCAAATAAGCCTCACGCTCTTCGCGAGTATACCCCCCAGCATCTAGGATAGACATTGAGACCACCTCGTCGCCTTCAGCTAAACGAATACCACGAACACCGGTTGATTTACGGCTCTTAAACACGCGGATCGCTTCCACTCGGAAGCGGATACATTTACCCGAACGGGCCGAGAGCAACACATGCTGATCCGGCGCGCAGACACGCACATTCACGAGCGACTCGCCTTCATCCAAATCAATCGCAATTTTACCGTTACTACGAATATTTTGGAAGTCAGAAAGATCATTACGACGTGCCGAACCTTTAGAGGTCGCGAACATGATATTCATGTCTTTCCAATCGGCTTCATCTTCTGGCAATGGCATAAAGCTGTGAATCGTCTCGCCATTTTCGAGCGGGAAGATATTGACCAACGCCTTACCTTTGGATTGCGCCGTTCCTAGCGGCAATTTATACGTCTTCAACTGGTAGACTTTACCGTTCGATGAGAAGAACAATACCGGCGTATGCGTGTTCGTCATGAACACTTCCGTCGTCACATCTTCATCACGCGTAGACATAGCCGAACGGCCTTTACCACCGCGACGTTGCGAACGGAATGTATCCAACGGCACACGCTTAATGTAGCCGTTTTGTGTCACCGTCACGACCATATCTTCGCGTTCAATCAGATCTTCAATATCATGCTCAAACTCATTATCTTCAATCATGGTGCGGCGCGGAGTCGCGAATTCTTCCTTAATCGCTGCGAATTCTGAAAGCATCAATGCGAGCATTTCATCACGATTTCCAAGCAATGATAGATACTTCTTAATATCCACCGCTAGCTCTTCTAACTCGCCATTAATTTTATCTTGCTCAAGGCCAGTTAGGCGTTGCAAGCGAAGTTCAAGAATTGCACGCGCTTGCGTTTCCGTAAATTTGATACGGCCCGATTCGATCTGATTTCCACGATCTTGCACGAGATCGATCAAGGCACGTACCGATTCCGCTTCCCAATCGCGACGCATCAATTCTTCACGCGCTACCACGGGATCTTTCGAAGCGCGAATCACTTTGATCACTTCATCAATATTGGCCACCGCAATCGCCAAACCAATCAAGTTATGCGCACGATCACGCACTTTATTCAGTTGGAATTGCGCACGACGCGTCATCACTTCTTCGCGGAATTCTACGAAACTCACGAGCATATCGCGCAGATTCATCTGACGCGGCTTACCGTGATCGAGTGCCAGCATGTTACAACCAAAGCTGGTTTGCAACGGCGTAAAGCGGAAGAGGTTATTGAGTACGATTTCGGCAATTGCGTCTTTCTTGGTTTCAATCACCAAGCGCACGCCTTGCTTATCAGACTCATCGCGCATATCGGCGATGCCTTCAAGCTTCTTATCACGCACCAACTCAGCGATACGCTCTTGCAGCTTCGCCTTATTCACCTGATAAGGAACTTCCGTCACGATAATGGCGATACGGCCATTATCCATGGTTTCCATATCCGTTTTCGCACGCATAATAACCGAGCCACGACCTGTGGTCAGTGCCGAAAGACTACCACTACGACCAAGGATGATACCGCCCGTTGGGAAATCTGGCGCTGGGACATATTCCATCAACTCCAATGCCGTCAGATCAGGCTTTGCGACCAATGCTTCGCAAGCATCCAGCAATTCGCCTAAATTATGGGGCGGGATATTCGTTGCCATACCCACCGCGATACCATTGGCACCATTGGCCATTAGATTCGGAAATTCAGCCGGAAGAACCGTTGGCTCTTTTTCGTTGCCATCGTAATTTTCTTGATACTCAACCGTGCCTTTATCGAGGTCTTCTAGCAAGTGATGCGAGACCTTCGCCAAACGAGATTCCGTATAACGCATTGCTGCTGGAGGATCACCATCCATCGAGCCAAAGTTACCTTGCCCATCGACCAATGGCAAACGCATTGAGAAATCCTGCGCCATACGCACGAGCGAGTCATAAATCGCGCTATCACCATGTGGGTGATACTTACCCATCACGTCACCGACGATACGAGCGGATTTCTTGAAAGGTTTATTCCAATCAGAACCAATTTCCATCATCCCGAATAAAATACGACGATGCACCGGCTTCAAGCCATCACGCGCATCCGGAATCGCACGACTCACGATCACGCTCATCGCGTAATCGAGGTACGATTTCTTCATTTCTTCTTCGATAGAGATTTGCGGCGAGAGCGCCATGTTGGATTCTTCGGCCATAGCCTTTTACCCTTAAACTTTTGTTCTTATTATTTCAGGATAAGAATTAGCAGAGCTTAAGAATGAGTGCAACGATTAGATGCGTGTTTTGTTATGAAAGCAAAGACCCTACGCCGCCATTTGTGCGTTGCTGCCCCGGCAGACCATATGATTTCTGAACATCCAAAGGAGAGCCAGCAACGTCCCCTGCCCCTAAGATATTGCCTGATCCCATCAAAAATGCACCGATCGAATCTGCTTGTGCGGCATTAGCCCCCAACAAAGCTGACGCACCTTGCTTATATTTTTCATTTTCGCCGCCGAATAAGCCTGCCAGCATACCGCCTACAGCAGTGGCACCTACAAGCGCTGCAGCCACCTTGACCATCGTGTTATCGTCTTTTTCTTCGTCCTGACCGCCTACACCTAATATACCTGCAATGGATTGGTTTGTTGCTTGAACCTCTGCATCCACAGCCGCTTGATCTTCCGGTAAGTCAGGATAAGCCTCTCTAACGTCATCCATGAGCTTTTGAGCTTGTGAGCCCAATGAAGGATAGTTCCCTAACAGATCCGCAATTTCTTGATAAGACCCCCTGCGCGTTGCAATCGCACCCACTTTTTGGATAAACGCCTCGTAATCAATATCTTTTTGCGATTGAGTGTCTGGTGCGGGCTGATCATCTGCTGGAGCGGACCCTGCCTGCGTAAAATCCTGTATATTAGTGTGAGAGAACTCCTCAACCGCCTCTTGATCGAGTCGTTCGAAACCTTTCATTGGAGCATGTATGTTCCCTACCATACCTTAAGTATAACCAAAAAATATTACAGTTCAGTTAAGGTTTTGAGGTTAAAATTGTCCTAAACGCTTGCGAGTACGTAAGCGCAGTGCATTCAACTTAATAAAGCCTGCTGCGTCGCCCTGATCATAGACTTCATCTTCCTCGAAAGTAGCAATCGCTTCATCAAAGAGTGAATTAGGTGACTTACGTCCGTTGACCATGACATTACCCTTATAAAGCACTAAACGTACTGTACCGGTGACATATTCCTGCGTCTTATCGATCGCCGCCTGCATCATTTCGCGCTCGGGGCTGAACCAGAACCCGTTATAAACAAGCTTCGCGTAACGTGGCGCCATTTCATCTTTCATATGCTGCACTTCACGATCAAGTGTGAGGCTCTCTAAGCCACGACGTGCATGATACAGAATCGTTCCACCCGGTGTTTCGTAAACGCCGCGCACTTTCATGCCTACATAACGATTTTCTACCAGATCCAAAATACCGACACCATTGGCCGCACCCAAATCATTCAATTTCGATAGCAGAGATGCCGGAGACAACGCCTCACCATTAATAGCAACGGGGTCACCTTTTTCAAAATCGATAAAGACTTCAGTCGGTTCATCCGGCGCATCCTGCAATGACTTCACCCATTGGCACATGCCTTTCGGCGGTGCTACCCACGGATCTTCGAGCGATTTACCTTCGTACGAAATATGCAGCAAATTGCCGTCCGTTGAATAAGGCGGTTCATTCTCTTTATCGCTTGGAATTTCAATATTATGCTCGCGTGCATAGGCGAGCAGCTTCGTACGAGAGTTTAGCCCCCACTCACGCCACGGTGCGATCACCTGAATGTCTGGGTTGAGCGCATAATAAGCCAACTCAAAACGCACTTGGTCCGTACCCTTACCCGTCGCACCATGTGAGACCGCATCCGCACCAATTTCCGCAGCAATCTCCACCTGACGCTTCGCAATCAAGGGACGTGCAATCGACGTACCGAGCATGTAATAGCCTTCATAAAGCGGGTTCGCGCGGAACATTGGGAACACATAATCACGTACAAATTCTTCACGCAGATTTTCAATATAAATATGCTCCACACCGGCGCGTTTTGCTTTTTCGCGTGCGGGTTCAATCTCTCCACCTTGCCCTAAATCAGCGGTAAAGGTAATCACTTCGCAATTATATTCATCTTGCAGCCATTTAAGGATCACCGAAGTATCCAAACCACCTGAATAGGCCAAAACCACTTTATTTACTTTAGACATGCTCTGCTCTTTCTTTCGTCATTGCGAGCGAAGCGAAGCAATCCAGAGCGACTCGGTAAAACCTCTAGGTTGCCGCATCGCTTAACGCTCCTCGCAATAACGAATGTTCATTCGTCATTTTCGCATGTACTTCTAAGCCCAGCCAAACTAAGATGCAAGACATGCGTAGAATTCTTCCTTACTTGGCCCTCGCCTTTTTAGTTTTTTCGGGTTGGACTTACTTTAACGGTCACTCCTCATCCTTCTCAGGCATCTCCGAGGCGCACGCGCTTCCTGCCGGAATTGAAGCCATTCGCCTAGACGAAATCAAAAGCTTCCTAAACGCGGATAAGCCGCGCATCCTCTTTCTGTATGCATCATGGTGCCCTTATTGCCAAAAGCAGATTGCTGGCTTCAAAACATTCCATGAGAAATACCCGCTGGCCAACATGATCGCAGTTTCAACCGATAAAAAACCAAGCGCCTTTGCCAAATATATTAATAGCAAAAACGGCGTACCCTTCACCCCCTATATCTACCAAGGCGATAGCAAGCTAATCGACTACCTTAAAGAGCGTGGAGGCAGCTTCAGCGGAGGCATTCCTTACTTCGCAATTTTCGAAAAAGGTGAGCTTAAACAAGAGTTTCTCGGCCTCACCCACCCTGAAAAACTAGCTGCTGCAGTCGCCAAATAGATTTTCACTTGCGGTAACCACTTCCCTCTGCCATTGATTCTATCAATTCCTTTCTATCCTTTGGGAAGGAAAAGAAAAAGAACAACCATCAGGGAGAAAAAACATGGATGCTCTTACACAAACTGAGTGGCTGATTCTTGCCGCAGGAGGACTTGCATTATTGTATGGTCTGATTGCCGGCAAGCAGATCATCGCTGCTGAAACCGGTACTAAAAAAATGGTAGAGATTGCCTCTGCGATTCAAGAAGGTGCCAATGCTTACCTTAACCGTCAATATATAACCATCACCGGTGTGGGTGTGATTATCTGCATTCTACTGGGCACACAGCTCGGCGAATATGTAGCCATCGGCTTTGCAATTGGTGCGATCTTCTCAGGCGTTGCCGGTTATATCGGTATGAACATTTCCGTTCGCGCAAATGTGCGTACCACCGAAGCAGCCCGTAAAGGTTTGGCCGGTGCATTGACACTTGCCTTCCGTGCAGGTGCTGTGACGGGTATGCTCGTCGTAGGTCTCGGCCTTATCGGTGTAGCAGGATATTACTTCTACCTGAAGAATATCGGCATTGACCAACGCGCGATTATGGAAGCCTTAGTCGCTTTAAGCTTTGGTGCATCACTCATTTCTATCTTTGCTCGTTTGGGCGGCGGTATCTTCACCAAAGGTGCGGATGTCGGTGCTGACCTCGTCGGTAAAGTCGAAGCTGGTATTCCAGAAGATGATCCCCGCAACCCTGCAGTTATTGCGGATAACGTCGGTGATAACGTCGGTGACTGTGCAGGCATGGCCGCTGATTTATTTGAGACTTATGCGGTGACCATCGTCGCAACCATGCTGCTTTCGACGATTTTCTTCGTCACAGGCGACACGGCGGCGATCATGATGGAATATATCCTTAGTATTGGCGCGGTATGTATCGTGACTTCTATTATCGGCACCTTCTTCGTACGTCTCGGTAGCGATGGCAACATCATGAAGGCGCTTTATAAAGGCTTCTTCGCGACGGCGATTCTATCCGCAGTGGGTATCTACTTCCTTACGGATAAACTCCTCGGCCTAGAAACCATCTTTACGATTGACGAATTAAGCTTCACCGGTGCGCAGATCTTTAACTGTGCGCTTGTTGGTTTAATCCTGACTGCCCTTATCGTGTGGGTGACGGAGTATTATACTTCAACGTCATTCCGTCCGGTAAAAAGCATCGCGGAAGCGTCTGAGACAGGTCACGGTACTAACGTGATTCAAGGTCTTGCGGTTTCGATGGAAGCTACGGCTGTTCCAGTTGTTTTGATCTCTGTGGCAATTATCGCGGCATACCTCAATTGTGGTGTGTTCGGTATTGGTATCGCCGCAACAACCATGCTTGCACTTGCGGGGATGGTAGTTGCACTTGATGCTTACGGCCCAGTGACAGATAATGCTGGCGGTATTGCTGAGATGGCGGAACTTCCTGCGAAGGTTCGCACAACAACCGATGCGCTTGATGCAGTTGGTAACACCACAAAAGCAGTGACTAAAGGTTACGCCATTGCTTCTGCCGGTCTTGCTGCACTTGTATTGTTCGCCGCTTACACCGAAGATCTGAAACACTATTTCCCAGATCTCGATGTACAGTTTAACCTATCTGATCCTTATGTCGTAATTGGTCTCTTTATGGGTGGCATGTTGCCGTACCTATTTGGTGCCTTGGGCATGATGGCAGTGGGCCGCGCAGCGGGTAGCGTTGTGGTTGAGGTTCGTCGCCAATTCAAGGAAATCAAAGGCATTATGACAGGCAAAGCGAAGCCAGATTATAGCCGTGCGGTTGACTTACTAACCAAAGCAGCGATTAAAGAAATGATCATTCCTTCATTGCTTCCAATCGTTGCGCCGGTAGCCCTTTACTTCATCGTCAATGAAGTAGGCGGTCAAGCGGCAGCCTTTGCTAGCCTTGGCGCGATGCTGATGGGTATCATTGTAACGGGTCTCTTCGTCGCCCTTTCAATGACAGCCGGCGGTGGTGCTTGGGACAATGCCAAGAAATACATCGAAGAAGGTAACTGTGGTGGTAAGGGCTCTGAAGCTCATAAAGCTGCAATCACCGGTGATACTGTAGGCGATCCGTATAAAGATACGGCTGGTCCTGCGATTAACCCGATGATCAAAATTGCGAATATCACGGCAATTCTATTGCTAGCACTACTCGCACACTAAAACGTTTCGAAAGAAACTTGTGGAGAAAAGGCAGTCACTGGTTGGCTGCCTTTTTTCTTTGCTCTATAGCTATCAGATGCGATTGCTATTTATTTTACTTATATCCTTATTCTTTTCTCAAGCGGCACAGGCCGATAACTTCCAACGCGCCTTTAAAGCCGCAGATAAGAAAGACTGGACGACAGCACTCAACGCGGCGGAAGCGACGTGTCAGAACTACATGAAAGACTACGTCCTGTGGCGCAAATTACGCAGCAGGGACGGTCGTGGCAGCTCCAAGCAAACGCTGCGTTTTATGGAATCGCATCAAGACTGGCCTGAACATGACCGCCTTGGCGCGCGCGCGGCAGAGGCTTTCTTGCTTGAAGGTTTCACTATGTCGGATGAACGACGCTGGCGCAAACTGAGTGGCGAAAAGCAAGACCTCTTCACCTATGCCTGGGTTCATGGTAGCTTCACAGCTACTGAACAAAAGCGCCTCAAAGTAAAATACAGCGAACGCCTCACCCAAAAATTATTCGAAGCCAGAGCCGACCGCCTCCTTTGGGATAATGAAGCGACTCGTGCCAGTAGCCTACTCGTCAATACACGCAAAACCTTCCGTGATGTCGCACGTGTCCGCGTTGCCTATATTACCCGTGCCCGCGACGCAAAACGCAAGCTTCAAAAATTGTCTAAGCGATACCAAAAACACCCTGCCCTGCTTTTTGCTCGTGTGAATTATCACAAAAAGAAACGCCAACACCGCAGCGCTGAGGGCCTCCTAAAGCAACTTCCTGCTAAAGTGCCTTACACGAAAAAATGGTGGAAGCTCTGGCGTTATTATGCGCGTGAAGCGGTTGGCGAAAAACGCTACCGCGACGCTTATAATATCCTCCGTCCGGTTAAAAATGCAGAACATGGCGTAGGCGCTCAACTCTTCTGGCTACGCGGGTGGATTCAACTCCAGTTCTTAAACAAGCCCGCAGAAGCCTATAAGGATTTCTACACGTTCCATAAGCATGTCGGCACGCCAATCAGTAAATCACGAGGCGCTTTCTGGGCCGGCCTCGCAGCCGCCGCAAATGACAATAGCAGTATCGCCCGCAACTGGTTTGCGGAAGCCGCGAAATATCCCACGAGCTTCTACGGCCAACTCGCTAAACTCAAGCAATCGAGCGCAACGACCCTGCCTATTAGCAAGACCCGCATTTCACAAAGCAAACCACGCGCCCTACGCGATCAACTCCCACTTATCCGTAAGCTTGTAAACTATGATCAAACCTATTCGGTCAATGCGTTCTTACTTGGCATGGCCAAGCGCTTTAACAAACCGGAACAAGTGATGGCGATTGCACAAGCGGCGCGCAAAATTGGCGTTCCCCACCTCGCCGTACGTATGGGTAAGAATCACTTCTCAAACCAAGATGAATGGCTGCAACCGGTCAGCCACCCTGTCCCCAGCCTACCGCAGGGGCTGGCCGTTGAACCTGCACTTGTGCTCGCCATCACGCGTCAGGAGAGTGAGTTTAACCCGAAAGCAAGCAGCAGCGCTAATGCACGCGGGTTGATGCAACTTCTTCCCTCCACGGCCAAACTCGTCGCGAAAGAACATAGCATCAGCCACAGCACCTCGATGCTGGGCAACCCGAAACATAATATGAAACTGGGCAGCCACTACCTCGCTGGGCTCATCAAAAAATTTGATGGTCAATACCCGCTCGCCATTGCTGGGTATAATGCTGGCCCTGGCCGTGTCGTGCAATGGAAAAAGAGGTTTGGCCCCTTCCCGAATGATATGGCCGGACAGCTCAAATGGTTGGAGCAAATCCCCTTTTCCGAAACACGAAACTACGTACAACGCGTGTTAGAAAACTTACAGGTTTACCGCAAATTACTGGGAGAGAACCAACCCCTCACCCCAACACGCATGTTCAAAAAATACTAAACGCTTTCTCTTTACGCAGCCTGTCACTCTGAGGTGAATCCGAAGCATCAAAAATCCCTCCCCCGCACAATGCGAAGGAGGGAGATGACAGTGATTGAGTTTCAGCGAGTGTTAGCGTTTATCTAGCGCCACGTATTTTCGCTCGTCCGGGCCCGTATAGAGTTGACGAGGACGGCCGATACGTTGATCAGGCTCTTCGATCATCTCACGCCATTGTGCGACCCAACCCACGGTACGGGCGATGGCAAACATCGCCGTAAACATCATGGTCGGAATACCAATTGCGCGGTAAATAATGCCGGAATAGAAATCCACATTCGGGTAAAGCTTACGCTGCACGAAGTAATCATCTTCTAACGCAATTTTCTCTAGCTCCATCGCAATTTCAAGCAATGGTTCATTTTGAATACCCAGCTCTTCAAGCACCTCATGACACGTCTCACGCAGCACCGTCGCACGCGGATCAAAGCTTTTATAAACACGATGACCAAAGCCCATCAGACGGAAAGGGTCATTCTTATCTTTCGCCCGTGCGATAAATTCTGGAATACGATCCTTACTGCCAATTTCAGTCAGCATATCAAGTACCGCTTCATTCGCGCCACCATGTGCCGGTCCCCAAAGGGATGCAATACCTGCCGCCAAACATGCAAAAGGATTAGCACCCGAAGAGCCTGCCAAACGCACCGTTGAAGTCGAAGCATTTTGCTCATGATCCGCATGCAGAATAAACAGTTTATCAATCGCTTTTTCCAAAACTGGGCTCACTACATAAGGCTCACAAGGATTGGCAAACATCATATGCAAGAAATTACCCGCAAAGCTGAGTTCATTTTTCGGATATACTGGGGGCATACCAATCGAGTATTTATATGAGAGCGCCGCCAATGTTGGCATTTTCGCTATCATACGATAAACCGCCAAATCGCGGTCTTCATCATTCAAAATATCAATCGAATCATGATAAAAAGCCGAAAGCGAGCCGGTCGCTCCTACCAAGATTGCCATCGGGTGCGCATTACGCGGAAATCCACGGAACAACCACTCCAGCTGCTCATGCACCATCGTATGCATCGTGATATTATGTTCAAAACTGTCATATTGTTTCTTCGTCGGCAAGGCGCCTTCTAACAACAAATACGACGTTTCGATGAAGTTACTATTCTCCGCCAAATCAGCGATATCATAACCGCGATAGCGCAAGATACCTTTGTCGCCATCAATATACGTAATCTTCGATTCGCACGAAGCGGTCGCTAGAAAACCGGGGTCAAACGTAAAGTAATCTGTTTCCTTATAGAGTTTACTAATATCAATGACATCGGGACCAATTCCACTTTCCAGAATCGGCAACTCAATCGTAGGGCCACCTTCAATACTCAATGTTGCTTTCTTTTGTGTCATTTCAAGCCTCCTTTGGCATCTATTCTTACAACTATTGATAGAGTATTAGCGAAGAAAAATGAATAAATTACTAATATCGACGAATTGATTTTTGTCATTTCCTTATCGTCTTATGCTGACTATAAGAAATAAGGAGGATTCATGCGATTCGCAATTATACTAATGACCATACTGCTATTAATCGGCTGCAAACAGAATAAGTATGACGAAGTGTGGCATAATTATGAATGGCTTCCCCCGGGTGCAGAAAATTCTAACCCTTACGTTCTCACGCCTCAACACCAAAGAGGCTACGGAAACTACCCTTATTACGATAATGATGCCGAATATGTCCAACCGCGAGGTTGGGGGATGTGTAATGGCACAAACAATCTCGGAAATTGCGAATAGGTTGAATTTAACATTTTTCGCGCTAAGTTAGGCCGATGGAACACCCACTCATTTTTCTAGTCTCTTCGATTCTCTCGCTCATCAACATGGCGCTGCTTGTTTATATTATCATCAGCTTCTTGATTTCGTTTAATATCCTCAACCGCCATCAAGGCCTTGTATCAACGGTCTATCAAGCGCTAGAACGCTTGCTTGAGCCAATGCTCCGCCCGATTCGCAAGCATTTACCGGATTTAAATGGCATTGATATCTCGCCTATCGTTCTGATTCTTATTCTCAGATTCCTAGAATATGCGATGCATTATTACCTCTAATGCCTGAGGGAAGCTTCTACCAACATCACGTCTTTATCTGCGACAATCGCCGCGAAACAGGCCATGTTCGCGGCTGTTGTGCTGAAAAGAATGCCGAAGAATTACGCGACCATCTAAAAACCCGCGTCAAAGACCTCAAGCTAAACGGTAAAGGCAAGGTCCGTATCAACAAAGCCGGATGCCTAGATCGCTGCGAACTCGGCCCCGTCCTCGTCATCTACCCCGAGGAATGCTGGTACCGCGCAACGAGCAAAGCCGACATTGATGAAATCCTACAAACACACCTCATCGAAGGCAAAATAGTCGAGCGCCTAAAGCTGGCCCGCAACCAAACTTTCTAACGGAACACCACCGTCTTGCTGCCATTACGGATCACACGATGTTCGATGTGATATTTGATCGCTTTGGCAAGCACTAGGCACTCAATATCTCGGCCTGCAGCCGTTAGTTCTTTCGGTTTGAAGCTATGATCTACACGCGTCACTTCTTGCTCGATAATCGGGCCTTCATCTAGATCGCTTGTCACATAATGCGCCGTTGCTCCGATAATCTTCACCCCACGCTCAAACGCCTGATGATACGGGCGTGCGCCTTTAAAACTCGGCAAAAACGAGTGATGAATGTTAATCGCCCTGCCCTCTAGCTGCTCGCACATATTCTGCGACAGGATTTGCATGTAACGCGCGAGCACAACAAGATCGATCTGATGCTCATCAATGAGCTCAAGCACCTGCGCTTCTTGCGCGGCCTTATCTTCTCCTACGGGCAGATGGTAAAATGGCACTTTATACCACTCCGCCACCTCACGCAGGTCCTCATGATTAGAAATAATAGCAGGCACCTCAACCGGTAATGTGCCCGTATGCATGCGGTGCAATAAATCATAGAGGCAATGCCCGAATTTCGACACCATCAACAATAAGCGCGGCTTATGCTGCGCTTCATCCAACTGCCACTGCATTGCAAAACGTGAGGCGATGCGCTCGTCAAATTGCTGCTTAAAGGCTTCAATCGAAGCCTCGCCCTCATCCATAAATTCCATACGCAGGAAAAACTGATTCGTGGACTCATCACGAAACTGCGCCGAGTCAATCACATTGCCCTGATGGTTCATAATGAAGCCTGAAACGGCCGCGACAATACCGCGCGCATCCTGACAAGAGAGGGTTAGAATATAGCTAAGATTAGTGTTTGAGATCATTTTTATTTTCATGTGTTGGCAATGGGATAACAATATCATCTTCTGGCTGTTTACGCGGCAGAATGCAAGTAATTGTCGTACCTTTACCTTCTTCAGATTCCAATATTAGGTGCCCGCCATGCAGCTCGATAAAGCTCTTCACCATCGCAAGCCCTAGTCCCGTGCCCGAAGATTTACGGCTCGCAGAACCACTACGGTAAAACTTATCAAATACCGCTTCATGCTCGCTCTGAGCAATACCCATACCCGTATCTTCTACGCTGATTTGGATAAATTCATCACTCGCTTTTTTCTCTATTTTCACCGCGACACTCACTTCGCCACCCTCATCGGTATATTTAATCGCATTGCCTACCAGGTTAAAAATAGCCTGCTTCAAACGGCTTTGATCACCATCCATTCTTCCGATATCCATCGGGCAATCAAATGACATTTTAAGTCCCGCAGCTTCCGCCTTATCACGCAGCATGGTTTGCACTGCATTGAGCATCGGCAACACATCCACCTTGCCTACATCTAATTGCAAGTAACCGGCCTCAATACTTGCAATATCAAGAATATCATCAATGAGATTCATCAAATGCTGCGAGGCCGTACCGATACTTTCCACATACTCAGCCTGCTTATCCGTGAGCGATCCCACATAAGCCTGATTCAGCATTTCATAGAAACCACGAATCGATGTCAGCGGTGAGCGAAGCTCATAGGACACATTGGCGAGAAACTCACTCTTAAGGCGATCCGCTTCTTCCAACGCTTCATTCTTCTCACGCAAGGAGCGTTCAACCAGCATTGAATCCGTCATATCCACATAATTGAGTAGCGTTTGGCCATCGGGTAAAGGCAACGCAATCACTTCAAACACTTTTCCATCACGGCGTTCAATCTGTAGTTTAGAGGTTTTGCGGACGGAAAGCATTTCCGTGAAGTGGCTTTTAAATTTCGTCCAATCATCAAAATAATAAAGCGAACGCTGCTTATTAAGCAGATCATTAATATGCGGCTCTGCTTCGGCCAGTTTCTCGCTCAAATTCCACATTTCGCGGTAGACCGGATTATGCAGCTTAAGGCGGCCATCCTGCCCGAATACCGCAACGCCTTCCGTCAAATGATCCAACGTTTCGCGCTGCACGGCAATCAGCGTATTATACGAACGCTCCAATGCCAGCCTATCCGTCACATCTTCATCGGCGAAAAGAATCCCACCTGAGGCATCTGGAATCGCCAATTGACGCACGGTACGTCCATCAGGGAGATAATAAAACTCCTCATTCGGATCCAATAACCCGGTAAACATTTTAATTCGTTTTTGCTTAAAAGCCGGGAAATTTGCTTGCTCAGGTAGCATGCGATTCTCACGCAATTTTTCCAGCACATCTCCGTATTTCGGGTTTTGACTCAGCCAGCTTGCTTCCAATTTCCACATGCGTACAAAGGCATTATTGTAGAATTTCAAACACTGATCCGAACCAAAAATAGCAATTGCGCTGGTGATCGTTTCCAGCAGATTACTTTGCGTCGCCAGCATATCTTGTAGCTTTGCATTCAGTTGCTCAATATCGGTCTTATCCAATGCAATACCGGTGAGATTCTTACGATCTTCCCACGGAAACTCCATAAAATCAAATAGCTTACGCTCTCCATTCAGCACAACATGGCGGCGCTCATTTTGAGAACCTCCGGTCTTCAGTGCTTGAGCTGCAAGCTTACTACCTTGACTGTAAATCTCTAAAGACTCCCCGCCGCTTGGGTCGGTTGTTTCTTCCGAAGCTTCCAAAAATGCTAGATTACAGTACCGAATCTTTAAATCGTCATTTCGTTGCCAAACCGGCATCGGCAATGCATTAAACATATTACTCAGTTGGCGCATTTCAAGTTTGCTACGTTCATTTTCGTGGCGTAATCGTTGCACATCTTTCGCACGTCCAGTAATATCTTTCCACCAAAGTACTAAATGCTTATCCGCTTCCGCTTCGACAATCACACCATAACATTCCAACCAGCGTTTTTTCGTCGGATCTTCAATTTCTACTGTAAAATTAGACACTTCATCCGCTAAGAGTGCTTCAATTTTCTCGTCTAAACTCCCCAGAGACTCTTCAGGTAACTCTGCCAAAAGTTGCGCATATTCTGTCGAAACAGGAAGAGAAAATAGCTCCCTAAGTTTACGCGAAAACCACTCCCTATCCGTACTCAAACTCCGGTAATAGAAAGAATTATTTGATGATGAGAGCAACGCCGCAATGCGCGCATCGCTGCCGACGGTGCCCAGTCCACCTTTTTGATAAAAATATAAAATAACCGCAGCGCCTCCTCCTAAAAAGGCAGCCACCAACGATAAATAAACCCACATATCCTGCATAGGTCCAGCATGAGGATTTCTCGCTCTTTCACAAGCAGGAATTCGCAATAACAGGCCTGTGATGAGAAGTTAGAGAGAGAGACTATCGAATATGGAAAACAGTTGAGTTATCCAAAATTGTACCTTGCTCAATATCGTGACTCGGCAAAGAATATCCCACATTTGCACCGTCCAGGAACATCGCATCAACGGCGCCATGCTGCGCGGCTATTTGCCCTAAATGGTAATTATTCACCTTATCCGCATGGATGATGACTAAATCACCCTCTGCATTAAACCCCATGGCGGTGCGTTCTTTCAACGAACTTGTCATCGGATTGTTAGGGTTATGCACATTATCACTCCCCGTCACACTATAGGTACCATCTTGATCTAAAAGCACTCCTCCATTTTGGAAGGCCCAATCAATTTTATCTGCTGGAATAGGGGTTGTTTTCCACTCCAATGCTGTCATTACAAATGGGTCCCCATTCGTCATCTTCCCCATAATGCCATTCTCATCTGCGAAATTCTCTATCCCACCACTTGCAATATCAAAGCGCGGCAAGCTCGGGTCAACAAACGGGCGCTGTATATCGCCATCCACAATCAACATCCCAACCGTTTCGCCATAGCGCGTCGGGATCGTTTGACCATTTACAACGTAAGAACCGGCGTTATCAAAAAGCGGGCCATTTAGCGTCAACGCATACCCCTCTTGCGTTAATACTCCCCCGCCCTGCGCATCTTGCTGAATCAACACATCTTTGAAATCTTCAACAATAATAGTGCTATAGCTACTATTTCCAAACGTGCCACCCATATCATACGTTAAATTGGAAGTGACATTAATTTTCGTATTCCCAGCATCAACGACGCCTCCATCTACCACTGCACCTCCATCCACCGTCGGTTCTTCTGCAGGCGGTGTTGTGACATCAGGTTCCGCATTCACATCGGACATCACCTCCAGTGCCATAAACCCAAACAGAGAGCCCACTAAACCACTGAACAAACCATGCATCGCACCGGCGCCAATAATATTACTCACATTCACTTTCCGTGCGACACTCAATGCTTCAGCAGAGGGAGGGTTTGCTGTATCCGCCGTCAATTGCGCGACACGCTCTTGCGCCGCAGACGTTTGCTTTACAGTCGCACGTACAGAGGTAATCAGGGCTGCGGCTAGCATACCCGCAACAATCGGTGTCGCAAAAGGTCCAAGCGCAACCCCTAACAGGGCCTGTATTGCAAAAGATTTAACCACCATAAAGGTCGCCATTGAAGTGGCGGTTGAAGTGACAAAATCAATCGGATTATCCATCGCATAATTGATATTTTGCTGAATCTTTTTAGAAAATGTGACAGGCCGCGCCGTCGCTTGCGAGCCGCTCTTTAACAATAAATCTCGTTTTTTAGGCAAGGCATCACGCCCAACACCATTACGCCAAAGGTGTGTTTCTGCGTTGTTTAATGTGGAGGATTCAACCACCAAACCAATAATAAGAATCTACTAACATACTAAGATTATAGCAGATATTTGGCTCTGCTATAATCTCTAGTATGTTAAGCTTTTATGACGAAAAAGCCTAGTAACGATACGTTTCAGGCTTAAATGGCCCTTCTTGCTTCACACTAATATAATCAGCTTGCTCTTTGCTTAGCTTCGTCAGCTTCACACCAAGTTGATCAAGGTGCAGCATTGCTACTTTCTCATCCAACTGTTTTGGCAATACGTATACTTTATTTTCGTAATTATCAGAATTTTCCCATAGCTCAATTTGCGCCATGACTTGATTGGTGAAGCTCGCAGACATCACGAAACTTGGATGACCTGTCGCACAACCCAAATTCACCAAACGGCCTTTCGCCAACAAGATGATACGTTTTCCATCCGGAAATTCAACTTCATCGACTTGCGGCTTAATCTCAGTCCATTTCATGTTACTGAGTGCTTCAACTTGAATCTCATTATCAAAATGACCAATATTACACACAATCGCACGATCTTTCATCGCACGCATATGATCGATCGTGATAATGTCTTTGTTACCCGTCGTGGTCACAAAAATATCCGCTGTGGCGACAGCATCTTCCATCGTCAGAACTTCGTAGCCTTCCATGCTCGCTTGAAGCGCGCAGATAGGATCAACCTCAGTCACTGTTACGCGAGCGCCATGACCTTTAAGCGCCGCGGCACAACCTTTACCCACATCGCCATAACCGGCAACCAGAACACGTTTACCGGCAAGCATCACGTCTGTCGCCCGCTTCAAACCATCCGGCAAGCTCTCACGGCAACCGTACAGGTTATCAAATTTCGATTTTGTCACCGAGTCATTCACGTTAATCGCAGGCATTTCCAATGTGCCGGCTTTTTCCATTTCGTAAAGGCGAAGTACACCGGTCGTTGTCTCTTCCGACGTGCCTTTAATGCCAGCCACCATGTGCGGATAATCGTCATGAATCATCTTCGTCAGATCACCACCATCATCCAAAATCAGGTTCGGAACCCAATCCGGGTTTCCTTCGATCGTCTGGCGAACGCACCATACATATTCTTCTTCGGTCTCACCCTTCCACGCGAACACAGGAACGCCGGTCGCCGCAATCGCAGCAGCCGCTTGGTCTTGCGTTGAAAAGATATTGCACGATGACCAACGTACTTCAGCGCCAAGCGCCGTAAGCGTTTCGATCAAGACAGCCGTTTGAATCGTCATGTGCAAACACCCAACAATACGCGCACCTTTAAGCGGATTCTTGCCCGCATATTCTGTGCGCAAAGCCATCAGACCTGGCATTTCACTTTCGGCAATAGAGATTTCTTTACGTCCCCAATCAGCGAGGGAAATATCAGCAACTTTATAATCAGTATCAGTCAGAGCGGGAGCGGGAGTATTCATAGGGTAAATCCTTTGGTTAGATAGCTTCTGGCATTGCCATCTCGATACACATAAGTGTCGATGGTTTAGCCGTTTCAAGTACTTGTAATAAATCACGTTTTACCAAACCAACGCAGCCTTGCGTTGGCGGGTAATCTTTAGGTGCCACATGGAAGAAGATGGCACTGCCCTTACCGGGCTTAAAGGGGTTATCATTGTACCCTAACGTCACAATAAGATCGTATTTTTCATCCTCGCGCCAAAGCTCTTCATGGCTTGGCTCAAAGGGAAGTTTCACCGGCTGATTATAAGCGGAACTATCTACATCATCACACCAACCATCATCTTTTTCGATAATACGCAACGGCAGATCCGTCACAGGCGGGTCCATGCGATCCGCACGATACCACACTTCTCGTAGAGGAAAACTTCCAACCGGGGTTTTCAAATCACCTTCGCGCTTTTCTCCAGTTAGCCCTGTCTGACCCAAAGTACAGCGATAACGTTGACCTCTAAATTCCAACGTTCCAAGCCCTAACTCGGAGGATGCATTAACTAAGATGGTGCCGGACACGAGATTCCTCTGAGATTGAAAGATGTTTTTGAACTTGTTCAACGATACCATCAGCATCCAAGCCCGCTTCGGCAAGCATTTCTTGCGGAGAAGCATGCTGCTGGAACTTATCTGGCAAAAAGAGTGGTAGAATACGCCCATATTCCTGAGTGTTCCATGCCTGTAAAGCGGCCAGCTCAAGCACATGCGCGCCAAAACCGCCTGCCGCACCCTCTTCAACCGTCAGCACAAGCTCATGGTTTGCCAAAAGCTGTTCTACAAGCGCGGCATCAATCGGTTTCGCAAAACGAGCATCCGCCACCGTCACTGAAATCCCTTGTTTCGTCAACTCATCCGCAGCTTCGTCACAAGCCGAGAGGCGCGAGCCGAGAGACAAGAGTGCCACCGCTTTACCTTCACGAATGATACGACCTTTACCAATTTCCAGCACTTCTGGATTCTCCGGCAACGCAACCCCCTCGCCTTCGCCCCGCGGGAAACGGAAGGCAATCGGCCCCGTATCATGAGCATTAGCGGTATGTACCATATGGACAAGTTCAGCCTCGTCACTCGCAGCCATCACCACCATGTTAGGCAACGCCGTTAGGTAACCAATATCGAATGCACCGGCATGAGTCGGCCCATCGCCGCCGACCAAACCCGCTCTATCAATCGCAAAGCGAACCGGCAGATTTTGAATGCATACATCATGCACCACTTGATCATACGCGCGCTGTAAGAAGGTCGAATAAATCGCACAATAAGGCTTCATACCTTCAAGCGCCATGCCTGCGGCAAACGTCACCGCATGCTGCTCTGCAATCCCCACATCGAAGGTCCGATCCGGATAGGCTTCGCCAAATTTATCTAAACCTGTGCCCGATGGCATCGCCGCGCTAATCGCCACGACTTTCTCATCCACTGCCGCTTCCGCCATAAGTTGTTTGGCAAAAACGCTGGTGTAGCTCGGCGCGCTTGGAGTCGATTTCGCTTGCACTTTCGTCGACAGATCGAACTTCTTCACCGCATGGTATTTTTCTTTGCTCGCTTCAGGCGAAACAAAACCCTTACCTTTTTGCGTGACCACATGAATCAACACCGGCCCAGAATCTTTTTGATTTTTAATATTTTTAAGCACCGGCAAAAGGTGATCCATATTATGCCCATCCACCGGACCGACATAATAGAAACCGAGTTCTTCAAACATATTGCCACCGGCCACCATCGCGCGAGCATATTGCTCTGCCTTCTTAGCAAAACGCGCCATCGGTTCCGGAAATTTTCGAGTGATCGCTTTACCAATATCGCGGAACGTATGATACGGCTGCGACGATACCATGCGCGAAAGATACGCACTTAGCGCTCCCGTCGGCGGTGCGATCGACATATCATTATCATTGAGAATCACAATCAAACGACTACCTAAATGGCCCGCATTATTCATCGCTTCATAGGCCATACCAGCGCTCATCGCACCATCGCCAATCACGGCAATCACATCATTATCGCGGCCTTCAAAGTCACGACCTACCGCCATGCCTAAACCGGCTGAAATCGAGGTTGAGCTATGCCCTGCGCCAAACGCATCATATTCGCTTTCTTCGCGCTTACAAAAACCGCTTAGGCCCTCTTTTTGACGTAGAGTATGCATTTGATCGCGGCGCTCAGTCAGAATTTTATGCGGATAACATTGATGCCCCACATCCCAGATCAACTTATCTTCGGGCGTATTAAACACATAATGCAAAGCGACGGATAATTCGACCACGCCCAAGCCTGCGCCAAGGTGACCGCCCGTTCCCGAAACAATTCGGATCGTTTCCGCGCGCAATTCATCCGCAATTTGCGTCAGTTCGGACTCATCGCGCTTGCGTAGCGCCTCAGGATTGCGTATTTCATCAAGTAACATGTTAGGAAATGTAAGGATTTTGGCGGCTGGCGCAATGATTTTTGCGACTTGCGCGCTATTGAGTTTCTCCGCTTTTGCCGAAGATGACTTCATCACCTTGCGCGACTATAGCGAGATTCACTGTCAATTATTGCAATCCGCATCCCTCCAGCCATCCCCCACCATGGAAAAACGCATCGAAGAGCTCATCCACACACCGGATGAATTTCACCTTGAAAGCCAATATGAGCACGCACCCGATTTCGGCTTTTTACTTCCGAACTATTGGTCCGTCATGAGCTGGGCACAGCGCGTTCGCTTCAATCACGGCATTGTCGCGCTCATCAAACGCCGCATGCAAATCCCACAACATCACGTTAAAGCGGGTGATTGCGACCCGCAAATCCGTATCATCGAATATCCGAATCAAGAGGAAGATGAAAGCGAATCGCCCCTGCCTCGCCCGGCGAAACTACAGGCCCTGATTCTCATGAATATTCGCGGCAAATTAAATGCTGAAACGCCTCTCACCTACCTCTTCACCAAAACCTGGAATAAAGGCTGGAAACTAGAGGATGTGCTTATTCACACCAATAGCGTGAAAAACCGCGACAGCGAAACGCTAGAGGAGGTGATTCGCACACAGGGGCTGGATGAATTAGAGGCTTATATCGAGCAATTACTCAGTAAAGAGTGATTTATCCGCTCTTTCCGATAAAATTATTTTATGCCTAAAAACTTACATGAGTTAAACGAAATCGGTATCGCGCTCTCAGCCGAGCATAATATTGAACGATTACTCGAAATGATTCTGGAAAAAGCCAAGCAAATCGCGAATGCTGATGCGGGAATTTTATTTACCAAACACGAATTAGAGGAAGCTTATATCCAGCGTGTTCGCCATTGCGATACTCTAAATATCCATGTCGGCGGCACCACGGGGGAGCCCACTTACGGCTACCCGATTGAGCTACAGAACGCCAACGGCAAACCCCATACAAGCTCCGTGACGGCGGCCTGCGCCATGACGCGAGAATCTATCAATATTGAAAATATACAAGACCACCCAGAATTCGATTTCTCTTCCACCAAAGATTTTGACAAGCGCCGTGGCTACGAAACAAAATCCGTCCTCGCGGTGCCGATGATCACTAAACGCAAAGAAGTGATCGGCGTCATTCGCCTTTCCAACGCGCAAAATGAAAAGGGTGAAATCTCAACCTTTTCTGCCGAAACTCAACACATGGTCGAGTCGCTCGCTTCCCAAGCCGCCATTGCGCTCGACAATGATTTACTCATTCAAGGTTTGGAGGATTTGCTCGAATCGTTCATTCAACTCGTCGCAAAGGCCATTGATAATAAATCGGCGCATACGGGCAACCACCTGCAGCGCATCCCCATTATTGTCGAGATGCTTGCCAAGGCCGCCAATGACTCTAAGCACCAAGCGTTTAAAGATTTCAACTTAAATGAAACCGAGATGTACGAGCTACGTATCGCAGCATGGTTGCATGATTGCGGCAAGCTCTCCACGCCGGATTATATTCTAGAAAAAGGCACCAAGCTCGCCACTTTCCATGATCGAATTCAAGTGATCGGCACCCGCCTAGAAGTACTGCTACGCGACCTTGAAATTGCGCACCTAAAAGACGAAATTGATGGGGCCACTCATGCCAAACAAATCATGCGGATCAAAGATGATTGGCAGTTCCTGCAGGAGCTCAACCTTGGCCGCGAATGGGTGCCCAATGAAGAAATCACTCGTCTCAACAAAATCGCTGAATATAGCTGGGCCCCGCAGCTCGATAATAGCGAGAAACGCCCCTTCTTTTCCGATGATGAGCTGGAGAATTTGAGCGTTCAGTGCGGCACTCTCACCACTGGCGACCGTAAAATTATTCAAGATCACATCTTGCATTCAATCGACATGTTAGAGCGTATGCCCTTTCCGAAACAGCTCCGTCGCGTACCCGAATATGCCGGCGCGCATCATGAACGAATGGACGGCAAAGGCTATCCGAACGGCTTAACCGGCGATCAAATGTCGATCCCGGCACGCATGATGGCTGTGGCCGATGTATTCGAAGCGCTTACCAGCCATGACCGCCCTTATAAAACACCAAAAACCCTCACCGAATCGCGCGAAATTATGACGCAAATGCGCAATAATGGCGGGCTAGATCCCGATATCTTCGACCTACTCTGGGATGGCAGCGATGTCGTCAATAAATACTCGGACCGCTTCTTAAACGAAGAGCAAAAAGTTTAGGAAAACTCTTCCATTGTGAAGCTTTCAGTGTTGCTACAAAACTGACATTTCACTTCCAATTTTGCATCATCACCCAGCATTCCTTCAAGTTCTTCTTCTGGGAATTGCGCGAGCGTTTGAATCACCTTTTCGCGTGAACAGCTGCATTCCGCACGGAAGGCTTCGGCATCGTAAACCCACACGCCATCTTCATTATAGAGACGGTAAAGCAAGGCTTGCGGCGACAGATACACATCGAGCAACTCTTCTTCTTTCACCGTCATCGCTAAAACACGGTTATGGTTCCAGTCTTCAATCAAATTTTCTGGCTTATCTTCAAGCGCGGTTTGTTCCAGCGTTTCTTCTTGGGTGCCACCCTCTTGAGGCACTTGCTGAATCATCACCCCACCCGCAACCCAAACCGACTCGCCATTGACTTCGCGTTTACCAACTGACGTTTTCACATAGACCACGCTTTGTTCAGAGTTGCTAAAATAATGCTGCATCGAGTCACCAATACTTTCGCCATCCAACTCCACAATACCTTGATACGGCTTTTTGCCTTTTTGCAGCGTAATAGCCAGATAGCCTTTACCCACCAACTCTTTCATCGAGCGCTCAGAATCTTCAAAAATCGCGCCTTCTTTCATCTCTGCATAGCCGCGTAACGCGCCATCGGCTTTCACATCTACTACCATAAATGCGATATCGCCATCGCCACGAATCTGCATGGTCAACTTCCCGCGACCTTTCAAATTTGACGATAACATCGCCGCCAGTACGCACATTTCCGCCAATAAAGGTGAGACCGCAGGCGGATAAGCATGTTGGCTCAAAATCGCATCAACCGATTTACCCAGACGCACAATACGCCCGCGCACACTCGAATGGTGGATAAGAAAGGGTTGGATTAAATCCTGATGATTTGCAAGTTCGATAGACATAAGTTCAGTATAATTGTTAGAATTTTAAATTTGCTTGAAGCACCATAGGATGACTGCTTTTTGCGCATGCAGGCGATTCTCAGCTTCATCGAAAACCACCGACTGCGGGCCATCAATCACTTCCGCCGTCACTTCTTCCCCACGATGCGCCGGCAAGCAATGCATGAATAACGCATCCGCTTTCGCAAGCGCCATAAGCTCCGCATTGACCTGATAAGGCGCCAGCACTTTATGACGGAAATCGGCATCCTTATCGCCCATGCTCACCCAGCAATCGGCAAAGATCGCATCGACATTTATCACCGCATCTTGCGGAGAATCGAAAAGCTCGATTGTCGCTCCATTGTCACGCGCCCATCCAATCGCTTCTTGCGAAGGTTGAAGCTCTGGCGGACATGAAAGATGTAAAGTAAAATCGAACTGCGCCGCCGCTTCAATTAAACTGGTCGCCACATTATTTCCATCGCCCACCCATGCGAGAGTTTTACCCGCGATGGGTCCACGATGTTCTTCAATCGTCATCACATCGGCCATAATTTGGCACGGATGACTCTTATCTGTCAGGCCGTTAATTACAGGGATATGCCCATGCTCCGCCAGCCCTAAAACCGTCTCATGTTTATTTGCACGAATCATAATACAATCGATGAAACGAGACATGACTTTCGCCGTATCAGAGATACTCTCACCATGCCCGATTTGAATTTGGTCTTCGCTCATATAGATGGAGTACCCCCCTAAATCACGCATCCCCACTTCAAAGGAAATGCGCGTACGGGTCGAAGGTTTCTCAAACACCATACCCATAATTTTACCCGGCAACGGCGCATATTCAAAGCCTTGTTTAAAGCCTTGTTTTACGTCTTTGGCCGTATCAATCATTTTACGCAGTTCTTCTTTCGGAATCTCGCGTAAATCAATAAAATGGCGAATCGGATATTGGGTTTCTACAAACGGCATCGGCTTAGTCTTTCAAATTTTCAGCAATCAATTGAATCGCCTCATCAATATGCGATTCATCGATAATTAAAGGCGGCACCACCCGTAACACAGAATCGCCCGCCGGTGCAAGCAATAGCCCCGCATCGCGCAATTTCTCGTTCAGTTCGTAAGCTGAGGTTTTCGTCACCAACCCGAGCATCAGGCCAAGCCCACGCACTTCCTCTAACTGATCCGGAAACTGCTTTACCAAACCCTGAAGTTTCGCTTTCAACTGCCGGCCCATACGCTGCGAATGGCCAAGCACGTTATTATGCGTAATCTCTTCCAGCACCACCGTACCCACTGCCATTGCCAGCGGGTTGCTGCCGTAAGTGGAACCATGACAGCCCGGCGTCATTGTATCAGAGATCGCCTGCGTCGCCAAAACCGCTGCCACGGGAAAACCGCTGCCAATCCCTTTACCAATCGTCACCACATCGGGCACGACATCATAATATTCGTAAGCAAATAGCGTTCCCAAACGCCCCGTTCCGCACTGCACTTCATCAAAAAAGAGTACTGCGCCATGCTCATCGGCTAATTCGCGAGCACGCTGGAGATAGGCTTTACTATGCGGACGCACGCCGCCCTCACCTTGTACAGGCTCTAACATGATCGCTGCCGCATTCTTATCCATTGCCACTTCGAGCGCTGCAATATCGTCAAACGCAACGGTTTCAAACCCTTCCAACAAAGGATGGTACGATTCCTGAACGCGTGAATTACTTCCAGCGGAAAGTGCGCCTAGAGTGCGCCCATGAAAGCCGCCCTCTGCTACAATAATTTTATTACGCCCCGTCTCTCTCACATGGTGATAGCGGCGGATAAATTTAATTGCAGATTCCACCGCCTCCGCGCCAGAAGAACAGCAGAAGATGGCATCAGCGAAACTAAGAGATGCCAATTTTTCCGAGAATTCTACTACCCCCGCATTGCTAAATAAGTTGGAGCAATGCCATAGCTTACCTGCCTGACTCTGCAACGCCTCCACCAATCGTGGATGACTATGACCAAGCGCATTGACCGCAATTCCGGCTGCGAAATCGAGATAACGCTTACCTGTGTCATCAAACAGATACACGCCCTCGCCGCGTTCCATCAGAATATCCGCTCGGCGATAAACCGGCATAATCGTAGATGAAAGGGTCATGACTTCAACCTCCAACCTTTAATGAATGCATGGCGCACAAGGAACCACATCAAAACCGTCATCACAAACATGACAACCGCGCCAACCTGTACATCGCCATCCGAATGCCCCGTCATCGCATAACGAAACCCGTCAATCATATAAAAGAACGGATCTGCATGGCTCACCTTCTGCCAAAAGGGCGGCAAGTTCTGAATCGAATAAAACGTTCCCGACAGAAATGCCAAAGGCGTAATCACATAATTCGTGATGGCCGACATTTGATCAAAACTTTGCGCAAAAATACCGGTCATACATCCAAGCAGCGCCAAAAACATGCTCGATATTACCAGAAAATAAATCGCATAACCTGCGCTATGCAGCGTAAATGGCACAAAGAAATAAAGCGCCGCGCCACTGCTGAGCGCTACCATTAAACCACGCGTCACACCGCCCATGCTGAGCGCCAGAGCAAGCTCTCCACCCGTAAAAGGAGGCATCAATAAGTCAATAATCACACCTTGAAATTTCGAGAGCATCAATGATGAGGAAGCATTCGCAAAAGCATTCTGCACGACAGCCATCATAATCAGCCCCGGGGCGATAAACTGCTCATACGGCATCCCTCCCACCACGCGAGTCGCGCCTCCCAGTGCCAAATTCAAAATCGCTAAAAACAATAAAGTTGTGACGCAAGGCGCCAATAATGTTTGATTCCACACTTTCAAAAAGCGCCAACACTCACGCTTATAAAGCGTCCACACACTCAAGAGCGGGCTGTAATTGGATACTGAAAAACTGGTCATCGCTTCACCGCATAAATTAAAAATTCAACATTGCCTTTCGGTCCAGTGATCGGACTTTTCGTCACGCCCTTCACATCCCAGCCACTCGCTTGTACCCAAGCCGCGATGTCATCGCAAGTCTGCTGATGCAATTCAGGGTCTTTGACCACCCCGCCCTTGCCTACATTCTCTTTACCCACCTCGAATTGCGGCTTGATGAGCGCTGCCATCCAGCCTCCTGCTTTGATACATTCCATTGAGGCGAGCAGCACGGTTCTGAGGCTAATAAAACTCGCATCACACACTAATCCGTCGAGCGGTTCGGCGAAATCATCTTGCGTAAGATAGCGGGCGTTGGTTTTTTCACGATTAACCACGCGGGCATCTTGACGCAGCTTTTCATGCAATTGCCCATACCCCACATCGATCGCATAGACTTTGACCGCGCCGTTTGTCAGCAGCACATCGGTAAAGCCGCCGGTCGAGGAGCCAATATCCACAATCACCTGCCCCGCTGGATCAATTTCATATTCTGCGAGCGCTTTCGCCAACTTCATGCCGCCGCGAGATACCCATGGGTGCTCTTTTTCCTTTAAACGAAGTTCCGCATCATCACGCATTTGATGCCCGGCTTTCGTCAGCAGCTGGTTGTTACCATCCATCACCTTATGCGCCAGAATCATACTTTGCGCTTGTGTGCGACTATCGACTAAGCCACGCTCAACAAGCAACTGATCGAGTCTAATTTTAGGCATTACTAGCGAGAGCCGCCTAATAATCCACCTAGCGGGTTAGACCCACCTTTATCAAGTTCATTTAGGATATTCAGAAGTTTTCGTGGATCTTTAGTATCTTCGAAGGCTTTGATATTCTTATTAATAGCATCTTTTGTGGGTTCAAAACTATCTTCAATTGCTTTTCCTTCAGTTTTGAAGTTTTTCAGCTTTTTCTCAATATTCTTCGGATCTTTCAAGATATTGCCAATCACACTACTGTAATCAGGAGTCACTTTAATATCATCAAATGAACCTTTGATCATCACAGGAACCATCAAACCGGACGGCGCTTCTTCACCTTCTATCACTTCGACTTGTGGGATAAGTTCTGGCTTTAATAACAGATTCAAACTCTGCCCAGCCAAGGAAACCGTGCCGCTAGCATCCGCTTTCAAACGATTCCCGCGCAAACTTCCCTCACGCAAACGCATCACTCCCTTATCAACAGAAAATGCAGTTTTGATCGCAGAGAAAGTTGTTTTCTCTCCCACTTGTGACGCAACCGTTTGCGGAACATTGAATCCAATAATTTGACGGAAAAGTTTCGGTAATGAGAAACCTTTAATCTCACCATTCGCAATTGTCAGATTCCCACCTCCTGCCAAACGATGCATCCAATCATGCATCGATTTTCCATTAGATTTCAATGAAATACTTCCGTTCGTCATCCCCGTTAACGCCACTTTTTCCATGTAATTAACGGCTAGTTTTTCAAAGGGGATATTCGTGATTTTCAGTGTTTTATTCCACGTTCCCTTTGCATTGAGGGCGCCGCTACCGCTTACCTCACCACCGAGCAATCCGGCCTTGAAATTGGAAACCCTTAGACTCCCGTTATTCAATTTTAACGCACTCGTGAAATCACTTAAGGTGTACCCTGAGCTAATCAAAGTGCCTACAGAAAGTTTTGCATCCGCATCTATCGTATAGAGCCCGCCTAGATTAACCGTATCACGGCTCCATCCGGTCGACGCATACGCATTATTGATAAACGAGAATGATGCTTTCTTCGGTTGTTCTTTTGGTATCAACGCATCGAGGTTCAATTCAGGGATCGAAAGTGTCGTGGTTAGGTGTGGTTTTTTATTGGCATAATTCACCACCATATCGCCCGTTGCAGAAACACCGATATCGCTCTCAATACTCAAAATCCCCATCGTCGCTTTATTTACATCTGCAGTGAATTTACGGCTATTTAGATTGCCAATTCCCGTAAAGGAACCCGCAATTTCACCCGTTAGTTTCGCATCGAACTTACCCGCTGAAAGATTGACTCTCTCTAAATTTCCTTCGAAGTCTGTGCGGATAAGCGGCGAACGCATCTTTAATATCATTGGTGTTTGGTTCGCAGAAAATAAGCTTTTCGTATCCGACGTATTAACATTAATTTTGTAGTTTGTTCCCGCATGTTTAAGCACTAAACTCACTTTTGCTTCATTATTTTTATAATCAACATTAAGGTCTTCAGTGCTAAATTTCTGTCCAGGCTTTAAATAATGCAATTTTGTGTTCTCAATAAAGATAGAATCTACATTCATCTTAAAATTCGATTTTTGTTCTTTTTTAAGATTGTTGGATGAAGTTTTCGTTATTTTGGCAGTATCAAACTCCCAGTTCTTTTTCCCACCAACCGCTTCTTCCAAATAGATCTCAGCATTATCAACGGCCAGATGATTCACTTCCACTTGCTTACTCAGCAGAGGCCAAAGCGCCATTTTTAGCCTTAATGTTCCTATCTTAGCGAATTGTGACGAGACAAACCCACTCGGATTACCGATTGTCACGTCATTTACTTCTAACGCAATATTGGGTAATAAAGTGAAGTCTAACGCCCCATCAATGGTCACTTCACGCCCAGTTTTTTCTTGTACCAATTTCAAGATATCTTCACGGTAATTATCAATCGGGATCAAAAATGGCAGCACAATCACTGCCAATAATAGCATTAATAATACACTACCCAATAAGGTGAAAAATTTACGTAACATGTTACTCTCCAAATTTTTGACGGGCTCGATGCATTAGCAAATGATCCGCTAAAACACAGGCCATCATTGCCTCACCAACGGGTACTGCACGAATTCCAACACATGGATCATGACGCCCCTTGGTTTGAATTTCGGATTCGTTGCCATTGGCATCAATTGTCTTTACCGGCGTTAGGATCGAACTTGTCGGTTTAATTGCAAAACGCACCACAATAGGCTGTCCGCTCGAAATTCCACCCAGAATACCACCCGCGTGATTACTCGTGAATTTAACTTCACCGTTTTCCATACGAATTTCATCTGCATTTTCTTCGCCTCGCAAGGTCGAAGAGGCGAAACCATCTCCAATTTCGACCCCCTTAACCGCATTGATACTCATCATTGCAGCTGCCAGTTCGGTATCCAGCTTTTTATAAACCGGTTCGCCTAATCCAACGGGCACATGATTGGCCTGCACTTCAATAATGGCCCCGATCGAACTACCTTGCTTGCGAATTGCTTTAAGTTCGTCTGCCCATTTCTCAGCCGTTTCGGCATGCGGGCAGAAAAAGTCATTCTGATTGACCTGCGCCCAGTCATAAGCCATTTCATCTACTTTATGGCTACCCATTTGCACCATTGCGCCGCGCACGGTTATATCGCCTAAAATCTTGCGCGCGATCGCTCCAGCAGCGACTCGCATCGCCGTTTCACGTGCCGAAGAACGCCCACCCCCGCGATAGTCACGGAAGCCATATTTCTCATCATACGTATAATCAGCATGTCCGGGGCGATAAAGATCTTTAATATCACCATAATCTTTCGATTTCTGATCTGTATTATGAATCATCAGGCTAATCGGATGCCCTGTGGTTTTACCTTCGAACACACCCGAAAGGATTGCTACTTCATCCACCTCTTTACGTTGCGTCGTATGTTTAGATTGTCCAGGACGGCGCTTATCAAGGTAAGGTTGAATATCAGCTTCCGATAGCTCAATTCCTGCTGGGCAGCCATCTACCACACAGCCGATCGCCTTACCATGAGATTCACCCCAAGAGGTGAAACGGAAGAGATTTCCGAATGAATTGAACATGGGCGCTAAAGTGCGCCGAGATCAGGCGCATCCGTACGCTTCATGCCCACAACGTGGTAACCACTATCAACATGCAGGTTTTCACCCGTTGTACCGGCACCAATATCCGATAATAGATAAAGCGCGGAACCACCCACATCAGGCAGCGTCGTATTACGGCCAAGTGGCGAGTTATATTCGTTCCATTTCAAGATATAACGGAAGTCACCAATGCCTGAAGCTGCCAATGTTTTCACCGGGCCGGCAGAAATAGAATTTACACGGATATTGAATTTACCAAGATCCATCGCCAAATAGCGAATAGAGGCTTCCAAAGCAGCTTTTGCCACACCCATCACGTTATAATGAGGGACTACACGCTCAGCTCCAAGATAGCTCAGGCTCACCATCGAGCCGCCATCCTTCATCAGCTTATAAGCACGGTTGGCCACCGCTGTGAATGAATAGCATGAGATATCGAGCGAGCGTAGGAAGTTGCCGCGCGAGGTATCAACATACATGCCCTTAAGTTCTTCTTTATCCGCAAAAGCAATGGCGTGAACCACAAAATCTAACGTGCCCCACTTCTCTTCCAATTCCGCGAATACGGCATCGATACTGTCTTCATCCGTCACATCGCAAGGCAACACGATATCGCTACCCACACTTGCAGCCAAAGGGCGAACACGTTTTTCAAGCGCTTCGCCTTGATAGGTAAAGGCGATTTCCGCGCCTTGCGCCGCGAGTTGTGAGGCAATACCCCACGCCAATGACTTATCGTTCGCCACGCCCATAATAACGCCACGTTTGCCCTTCATGAGCTCACCTTTTGGGTATTCTACCACATCTGACATGCTTTAACCTTTATAGCCTTAAATTAGATTAGCTTTGAATTCTCCAGCTACCGTCCACTTGACGGCAAGCCACACCATGACCTTCTTGCAAACGCCCACCGATTGTGACGGTTTGCGTGTATTCACGGCAATATTTACCTTCTGCGTTTTGGTGATAATTAGACGGCGTGACCGTACCTGTTACCCCCGAAGTTGGACTCTGCCATGGGAATAACTGGCCCGGTTGACCGACTTCCATCGCACGTTGAGACGCTTGATGATAATACCCTAAATCTGCATTACCAAGCGATTGACCAATCGAACGACCTAACGCCGCTCCCAGCAATGTACCCGTTGCTGTTGCAACGGTACTGCCGGTTCCATCACCGATTTGAGAACCAATTGCCGCGCCTGCTACGCCGCCAAGAATTCCGCCTAAATCACCTTTAGAGAGGGTAGGAAAACCGCCTCCATTTTGTTGACAGGCTGCCAAAAACAACATTGCCACCACGCCACTTATAATCTTTTTCACGATAACGTCTCCATACCTGCACTTAAACCTGCTGGCGTTGTATAAGCCAATTATCTTAGAAAATCAACGAAGAAGCGCGCAAAAATGAGAGACTTACTACTCTGTCCAGCAATCTGGATTGGCTAGAGTCGGCTCTACCGTCGAAATATCACGACCGTTAAAGCTGACACCACCGGTTTTCGCATTCACCGCCACTTCGCCCGTGCGCAATTCCATGCGATCTGTATTTAAATTAATCCGCTCATTAACATCCGTCACCTCGCCTCTACCCTTATCTAAATACGACTCAACCGGAATATCGAGCGGTAATTTCACTTGCGCGAAATCATCGGCGCTTAAGGCTGGCGGCACTTCATCCGCAGGGGCCACTGCATAACCAGAGGCCGTTTTACCGGCTTCATACTCTAAATTAGCCATCGGCTTATGATGCACTTTAGCCGGACATTTTGTACCCGCCGTGTAATCCGCCGCATAAGCGCTGAGCGCGGCAAAAATCACCAAACTAGTAAAAATAAAGCGCATTTACGCCGCCTTTTTCACTTCCTGACGATAAACCAAAGCCGCTTCAACAAAACTCGCAAAGAGCGGATGCGGCGCGAACGGACGAGATTTAAATTCAGGATGGAACTGCACTCCGACAAACCAAGGGTGGTCTGGCAGTTCGATAATTTCCGGCAATTGCCCACTTGGCGACATGCCTGAGAAAATCGCCCCTGCTTTTTCCAAATCCGCGCTATATTGGTTATTCACTTCATAGCGATGGCGATGCCGTTCGGAAATTTTATTTTCACCGTAAGCAGCATAGGCTTTTGTGCCTTGCGTAAGCATGCAATCGTAAGCACCCAAGCGCATTGTACCGCCGAGATCACTCTCATTGGTGCGACGCTCTTTAACACCACCACGCACCCATTCAGTCATCAAACCAACCAAAGGTCCGCGATCATCGATACCCTGATAGTCGCTAAATTCGCTAGAGCCACAAGTCTCTAACCCAACGACATTGCGGGTAATTTCAATTGTTGCCAATTGCATACCGAGGCAAATACCAAAATACGGGATTTTATTTTCGCGCGCATATTTAATCGCCGCAAGTTTACCGCTAATACCGCGATCACCAAAGCCGCCAGGCACAAGGATAGCGTCGATATTCGCAAACACTTCATCAAGATCGTTTTTCTCAAAACCCTTAGCATCGAGAATTTCGATATTCACTTGGGAGTGATGCGCCATGCCGGCATGATCAAGCGCTTCTGCGATTGATTTATACGCGTCACCGATACCCGTATATTTACCAATGATTGCGATATTAACTTCGTTTTCCGGATGATGGTTACGCTCAGACAGATCTTCCCACTGCTCTAAGTCAGGCGAAGCATCATAAGGCAGATTAAAGTGGCTAAGAACTCGACCATCCAAGCCTTCTGCATGGTAACGCAACGGCACTTCATAAATAGAGGATACATCGCGCGCTTCGATCACATTTTCTTCAGGCAAATTACAGAAAAGCGCAATCTTACGGCGATCCGAGGCTGGAACTTCACGGTCAGAGCGGCAGAGCAGAATATCTGGTGTAATACCAATCGAACGCAACTCTTTGACCGAGTGCTGTGTCGGTTTGGTTTTTAGCTCACCGGCCGCCGCAATATAAGGAATCAACGTGAGATGCATAAATAGGCACTTATCACGCCCCATTTCATAGCCTAATTGGCGAATTGCCTCGAAGAATGGCAGGCCTTCAATATCGCCCACGGTACCGCCGATTTCGCAAAGCACGAAATCTTCATCATGCGTATCATTCAGCACAAAATCTTTAATGAGGTCAGTCACATGCGGAATCACCTGAACCGTTCCACCGAGATAATCGCCGCGACGCTCTTTACTCAATAAGGTCGAATAAATACGCCCCGTTGTCACATTATCGGTCTTCTTCGCATCTACGCCGGTAAAGCGCTCATAATGACCTAAATCCAAATCGGTTTCGGCGCCATCTTCGGTCACGAATACTTCACCATGTTGCATCGGCGACATCGTACCGGGATCGACATTCAAATACGGATCAAGCTTGCGAAGGCGAACCTTATAACCACGCGCCTGCAATAATGCGCCGAGACTTGCGGAGGCTAAGCCCTTACCTAATGAAGAAACCACACCGCCTGTAATGAAGATATAACGCGTCATTCTGGTTTTGGAACCTCCGCAGGAGCTTTAGGTGCTTTTACTTTTTTCAACGTTTCCGTGATATCCGCCGGCACAGGAACCGAAATAGGAGCCACTTGCTCCTCCACCAATTTATCGGAGAGTGAGCGATCGCGCACATCTTGTTGCGTTAACCAGCTAAGTGCGAGGCTATTTAAGATAAAGATCGCAGCAAGAACCGCCGTGGTACGTGTTAGTAAATTCGCTTGCGCCCGACTCGTCATGACACCACCGCCACCGCCACCGAGACCGCCAAGGCCGTCGCTCTCACTACGTTGTATTAAAATAATCACAATCAGTGCCAATGTCACGATCACGTGTATGACCAATAAAACCAAATACATGCTTTTCTTTACCCTTTATTTTTCTGCTGCAGCGATAATGGCGATAAAGCTTTCAGATTTCAAGCTCGCTCCGCCCACTAATACACCATCAACATGTTCAATCTTCATTATTTCTTCTGCATTCTCCGGTTTTACCGAGCCACCATAGAGAATTTCCGTGCTTGTCGGCAACTGCCCAGCAATCAATTCATGTGTCGCACGAATCGTATCAATATCAGCCACTTTGCCCGTGCCAATCGCCCAAACTGGCTCATACGCTAGCAAAAAATCACTCGCTGTAAAGCTTTCAGGAACCGAACCCTTCACTTGCGCGGCTAGCACAAATTCAAACTCACCACCTTCGCGCTGCTCCAACGTTTCACCAATACAAATAACCGGAATTAAGCCTGCTGCCTTGGCCGCGATCGCTTTTTCTGCCACTGATGCATCCGCTTCGCCATGCCCAGCACGACGCTCTGAATGCCCAAGAATCACATATGTCGCGCCTATATTCGCTAACATCGGCGCACTAATATCGCCCGTATAAGCGCCTTCTTCTGCCGGACTGCAATCTTGTCCAGATACAGAAACCGGCGTACCCACCGTATGTTCCAGTATCTCTGATAGATGCAATGCAGGCGGCGCTAGCACGACTTTCGTCTGCTGCAAATCTGCTTCACCTACATAATAAGAAATTTCGGAGGCCAAAGAGGCGGCACTCGTTAATGTACCATGCATTTTCCAATTACCAATAACGGTCTGCATATTGTGCCCTTTTGTTTTGTGGCTTCTAACATATCATTTCGATGAGTTCTAGTCGCAATTTACCCTTTTCATCTACTCAGGCTTACACTACAACCAGCGCATTATGATGAGATCGATACAAAATTCCTCCAATGGCCTAGTGATGAAACTTATTCTGGGAGCCATTGCTGCCAGTTTTGCCCTCTGGGGCGTGGGCGACATGTTCCGCGGCGGCGTTAGCGGCGGATATGCCCTAAAAGCCGGCGATAAAGAAGTTTCGCTACAAGAATACCGTGATGAACTCACCCTACGTTACGGCGCCTTGCGTCAGGTGATGGGCGGGAATTTTACGCCAGAACTCGCGAATCGCCTCGGTATCGGCCAGCAAGTGATGAATGATTTGCAAACCGGTCTACTCGTCCAACTTGAAGCAGAATCGCTTGGTTTGAAGGTTCCTGAATCTGAAATTCTCAAATCTATGCGCAATACCGCAGCATTTCAAATGGGCGGAAACTTCAACAAAGACAGTTTCCAGCAAGCGCTCCGCCAAGCAGGTATTAGCGAAAAACGCTATATTGAATCGCTCAATAAAGAAACTTTGAGCAAATTACTCTTACAAAACTTCAGCAGTTACGTGCCAGATTTAACTGATACGGCCACGTTGCTTTACCGTCTGCGCAACGAAAAACGCGATGTCACCTTCTATCGCTTTACTCAAAAAGTGAATGTCAGCGAACTCCCCACTCCAGATGATCGCGCATTAGAAGATTACCACAAGGCTTACGGCGAACAATTCCGCAAGCCTGAATATCGCAAACTAGCGTGGGTCACCTTGAGTAAAGACAAAATTGCTAAAGGCCTCAGCATTGATGACGAAACCCTCATGCAGCTTTACGATGATAAAAAAGATAGCCTCACTACACCGGAACGACGCGAAGTGAGCCAACTGCTTTACGAAACAGAAGAGACAGCACAAAACGCACTCGCGCTGCTGCGCCAAGGCCAAAGCTTTGCCGAAGTGATCCAAGAACATGCGCCTGAAAATGAGATGTTATCTCTGGGTGTAATCACGAGCGATGGCTTACCCGAAGCCGCACGCGGTGCTGTGCTTGCACTTAAAGCGAGCGAATCAACCTCGCCCATCGAAACGGATTTCGGCTGGCATATTTTCCGTGTGGAAAACATTATTGAACAAACCGTCCCAAGCTTTGAATCGGTTCGCGATGATCTCTCTAAAGAGTGGTTCGCGGCCGAGCTTGAAGATGCAATTTATGATGTCACTGTCGAGATCGAAGACAGCCTAGCGGCAAATATTCCACTGGAAGAAACCACCAAAGAACTGGGCCTCACTACGCAAAGCAGTGAGTGGGTCAATGCGAACGGGTTGAACCTTGAAGGCAAAAAAGTGGCGCTACCTAAGCAACCGAGTTCCCTACTTTCAGCAGGCTTCAAACTGCAAGATGAAACCGATAGCTCACTCATCGATAACGGCACAGGCGATTACGTGCTCGTCGCCATGGAAGACCTTAAAGGCTCTTACATTCCCGTCGTTTCAGATTTAGACGATACGGTTAAAAAAGCTTGGACAGCGAAACAACTGCGTGATGCACAGCGCGAAAAATCGATGACTCTCGCCGCAGCCGTCATAAAAGATAGCAGCAAGCTAAAGAGCGATTTATTCCGCCCGCTCAAAGGCAAAAACGTGCAGCGCTCTGGCGATCTACCAAACGCTGTTAGCAACGCCTTTACCGAACTGCCACCAGGCTTACGCCAAGATATTTTCACCAAGCCTGTCAGCGGTATCACCGATGCTTATCTGGTCGATAGCAAAAAAGGCACTTATGTACTGGCGAAAGTCAATCGCATTGCAAGCCTGTCTGACGATGCGGCTGGCAACGGATCAGCAAAAGCAGAAATCGAGAAAATTGTCGCGGAGTTGAACAAGCAATATGGCGAAGATGTGCTGTCACTTTACCTACAACACCTCGCTCGTAAATATCCGGTCGACATCAATGAACGAGCGATTGCACAGCTCTCTACCCGCTAGACGCCATCTATGAGCCAGCCACAACTTCTTACGCGTCAATTGGTGGCTGATGGCCTTTCTGCCGTCAGTATTTTCCATCAACTGCTCGCCGATCAACGCTATGCTTTCCTACTAGAATCCGTCACCGGCGGCGATACGCGCGGGCGCTATAGCATCATCGCCCTCGACCCCGACCTCATCTGGCGCTGCAAAGATGGCTATGCCGAAATCGAAACCAAAAACGGGATCACACCTTGTGACGACAAACCGCTCGAATCACTCGAAGCACTGATCGCACAGCATCAAATGGATATTCCTGAGGGACTCCCTCCCATGCTCGCAGGCCTCATCGGCATGATGGGCTATGAGATGGTGCGCGAAGTGGAAGATCTTCCTTCCGATAAAGAAGGGCCGAGCGGCCTGCCCGATGGCTGCTTCATGCGCCCGCAAATGACCCTCGTATTGGATAATGCGAATGATACGCTCACCCTCGCCACCCCTATCTGGAATAACGACACCCTAAGCGAGGGCGAAGCGCGATTGGATGCTCAAGTCGCGCAGCTACAAAGCATTACCCCCCTGCCTCCTGTCGATAGCAAAGCCACGACAAGCGAAGTCACCTACGATACGAATATGACGCGTGAAGGTTATATACAGGTCGTCGAAACGGCCAAGGAACATATCCGCGCCGGCGAGATTTTCCAGATCGTGCCTAGCATGCGCTTTACGGCGGAATTCCCACGCCAACCGCTGGCCTTTTACCGCGCCTTGCGACACCTCAACCCCTCGCCCTATATGTTCTATCTGAAGCTAGACGAAGCAACCATTATCGGCGCAAGTCCTGAGATTCTCGTGCGTTCGCGCGATGGACAAGTGACCATTCGCCCGCTCGCCGGCACCCGCAAACGCGGTGCAACGCAGGCCGAAGATATCGCACTCGAACAAGAACTCCTCAACGATACGAAAGAAATGGCCGAACATCTGATGCTCCTCGACCTAGGCCGCAATGATGCAGGCCGCGTGACCAAAGGTGGCAGTGTAAAAGTCACCGAACGCATGACGGTCGAACGCTATAGCCATGTGATGCATATCGTCTCCAACGTCGTAGGTGAATTAGCCGAAGATAAAAACTCAATGCAGGCACTCATGGCCGGTTTCCCCGCCGGAACCGTCACCGGAGCACCCAAGATTCGCGCAATGGAAATCCTCGATGAATTAGAGCCAGAGCGTCGTGGATTTTACGGGGGATGCGTCGGATATTTCTCCACCCAAGGCGAAATGGATAGCTGCATTACCTTACGCACCGCCCTCATCAAAGATGGCAAACTGCACCTGCAAGCGGGCGCTGGCGTTGTTGCCGATTCCAACCCTGAATCTGAATATGAAGAGGTCTGCAACAAAGCACGCGCCCTCATGCGCGCTGCAGAACTCACTCCGCATTTTGAGGTAAACTCATGACCAAACTTCTCCTCATCGATAATTACGATAGCTTCACCTATAACCTTCTGCATTACTTTGCCGAGCTGGGTGCCGATGTTGAAGTCATCCGCAATGACGCCGTGAGTGCTGAACAAGTACTCACCAGCCGTGCTGAAGGTATCGTTATTTCCCCCGGCCCAAGCAATCCGGATAATGCAGGTATTTGCTTGGACGTCATCAAACAGAATGCGGAACGCGAACACACCATCCCCCTACTTGGCGTATGCCTTGGGCATCAAGCCATTGGCCAAGCTTTCGGCGGAAAAATTATCCGCACGGCGCCAATGCATGGCAAAACCAGCCCGATTCAACATGGAAATACCGGACTTTTCGCCGACCTAAAGAACCCACTGGAAGTCACGCGCTATCATTCCCTCATCGTTGAGCGCGCGAGCCTGCCAGACTCTCTGCACATCACCGCGCAAACCGTTGATGGCATCATTATGGGGCTGCAACATCGCACCCTTCCCTTCCACGGCGTGCAGTTCCATCCTGAAAGTATCGCTTCTCAGCAAGGCCATGAGCTGCTCGATAACTTCTTGAAGGCGGTAAAATCATGATGCCGACTCCCTTCAAAGATTTCATCAATCAAGCCGTCGCCGGCGAAGATCTAGACACAGAGCAAGCAAGCCGCGCCTTCCAAATTATGATGAGTGGCGGCGCCACGCCCGCACAAATGGCAGGCCTACTGGTTGCTTTACGCATTAAAGGCGAAAGCGTTTCCGAGATTACCGGTGCGGCCAAAGCCATGCGCCACAAAGCCTTAGCCTTTGATGCACCGGATGGCGCCATCGACACATGCGGTACGGGCGGCGACGCGACGGGCACCTATAATATCTCCACGGCAACGGCTATTGTCACCGCCGCATGCGGCGTTCCTGTCGTCAAACATGGCAATCGCTCCGTCTCTTCCCAATCCGGTTCTGCCGATATTATGAAAGAGCTGAATGTCAATCTGCTCGCCTCAGCCCAAACGATGCAACAGGCGCTCATGCAATGCAATCTCTGCTTTTTAATGGCTCCCGCTTATCATAAAGCGACACGCCATGTAGCCCCCGTGCGGCAAGAACTCGGCATACGTACCTTGTTCAACCTTCTCGGCCCGCTTTCCAATCCGGGCAGTGTTAAACGCCAGTTAATGGGTGTCTATAGTGCGGACTTACTGGTACCACTCGTCGAAGTCTTGCGCGAACTTGGATGTGAACATGCATGGGTCGTGCATGGGGATGGTGGGCTGGATGAAATTAGCCTCACCGGCCCCACACAAGCAGCCATTTTGAAAGATGGCGAAATCACGCTGAACGAAATCACCCCCGAAGAAGCAGGGCTAGAGCTTTGCGAGATGCGTGATCTCAAAGGCGGCAATGCTGCGCAAAATGCCAAAGCATTAGAACATGTGCTCGCGGGCAGCCCGTCCGCTTACCGCAACATCGTTTGCCTCAATACCGCAGCCTCTCTCATGATCGCAGGCAAAACAAATAATTTGCGTGATGGCGTTGCAATTGCAGCAGAAGCCATTGATAATGGGGGTGCCCGTCACGTACTGAATCAATTAGTCGAAATCACCAATCAGGAAGTCCTGCCTCATGATGCAAATGGATAATGTTCTCAAGCGAATTTGCGACGATAAAGAAATTCATATCGCGCGCCGTCAGGAAATGCTTCCTCTGGCACGCGTGAAAGAAATCATTACAGAGAATGATGATTTTCCTCGCCCCTTCCTCGGCCGCATCAAAAACGCGGTTGATAAAAAACAAACTGCGCTGATTGCTGAAATCAAAAAATCTTCGCCAAGTCGCGGTACCATCCGTGAGGATTTTGACCCTGCCAGCCTTGCCCTAGCTTATCAAGAAGGCGGAGCTTGCTGCCTTTCCATCCTGACCGATATCAATTATTTTGGCGGAAAAGATGATTATATTAAAGACGTTAAAAGCTTTTGCTCCCTTCCTATTTTACGCAAAGACTTTATCCTAAATCCTTACCAAATCTATGAAAGCCGTGCGATTGGCGCAGATGCGATTTTGCTTATTAAATCCATTCTTTCGACTGCGCAGATCAACCAATTTGCCGCGATTGCCGATCAATTGAAAATGGCCGTGCTCCTCGAAGTGCATAATGAAAAAGAGATGGAAGAAGCGCTTAAAACTGACATTCCACTCATTGGCATCAATAACAGGGACCTGAAAACATTTAAAGTTTCGCTCAACACCACGCTTGAGCTTGCCCCTAAATTACGCAAAAAGAAAAAAATCGTTGTGTGCGAAAGCGGCATCAAGACCAATGCCGACATCCAGAGAATCTCTAAAGCGACCAAAACCTATAGCTTTCTCGTAGGTGAGTCTTTGATGCGCGAGAAGGATGTTGAAACCGCGACCCGGAAACTCTTACGCGGGTAAATAAATTGAGATTCCCCTTATAGCCCGCTATAAAGTGGATATGCTTAACTTTATTTCCCAGCGTGCAACGCGCAAAACCGATATTCCTGTGATTCCTGTGACCGTGAAGAGCTACGCTAAGTGGCTCAAAACACGTTCCAAGCGCGAACAGAACCTCCTCAAAACCTGTACATTTAAACCTGAGAAAGGCGAATATTCCCTTCTCACCGCGGAGGATGGCACCCTCGCTCTCGTGCTGATTGGTATTGAGAATAAGGAAGATATTTGGAGCTGGGCGGCTCTGCCTTCCAAGCTTTCGGATCAACATAGCTACTCTATCGACGAGTCAGTTGAAAAGATCAGCCTCCACCATGCCGTACTTGGCTGGAAACTCGGCAGTTATAAATATGATAATTACACAAAAAAACCGACGGAGTTTCCAACCCTCATCATTCCCGCCAAGGCCGATACGGCACTCGCACAAGAAATGGCGAGTTCTATTTGCCTGACGCGTGACCTGATCAACGCTCCCACTAACGATATGGGACCAAGCGAGCTCGCCGCTGAAATCAAAAAAATTAGCAAAGAATGCAAAGCCAAATACAGCGAAATTATTGGCGATGACCTGTTAAAGAAAAACTATCCAACCATCCATGCAGTCGGCCGCGCCTGCGACGATGCTCCACGCTTATTGGAGCTACGTTGGGGCAATAAAAAGCACCCGAAACTCACGCTGGTCGGTAAAGGCGTCTGCTTCGACACAGGTGGCCTGAACATTAAAGGCGGAAAAAGCATGGGCATGATGAAAAAAGATATGGGCGGGGCTGGCTTTATGCTTGGCCTCGCACGGCTCATCATGAAAATGGAGCTACAGGTGAATCTACGCCTCCTCATTCCGGCGGTTGAAAATAGCATCAGCGCCAATGCCTACCGCCCACAAGATGTACTCACCACCCGCAAAGGCATCACGGTTGAAATCAGTAACACCGATGCAGAAGGCCGCTTGATTCTGTGCGATGCGCTGGCAGAAGCCGATACAGAAACTCCCGATCTACTGATCGATGCGGCCACTCTCACCGGAGCAGCTCGTGTTGCTACCGGTACTGATATCCCTGTCTTTTTCAGTACCGATGATAAGCTCACCACGCAAATCAACAAACACGCCAAATCGAGCGGTGAAATGCTGTGGCAGCTCCCGTTATGGGACGGCTATCGCTACCTGCTCGATAGCGACATTGCCGATATCGACCATTCTGCCAGCACCGGCTATGCAGGCGCGATCACGGCGGCGCTCTTCCTAAAAGAATTTGTGACGGAGACCAAAAACTGGATGCATATTGATATGATGGCCTGGAACACACGCAACCTCCCTGGCCGCCCACGCGGTGGCGAGGCTCAAGGCATGCGCGTTCTTTATTCGCTACTTGAAGCACGCTACGGCACAGCGTAAGATCAGTTTATGGGATTTTACATTAAATACGAAACGCATCAGGACGGGCCATTCGACCTCGTCACGATGATTCGTAAAATCCGTAAAGGTCTCATCCCTTCTGATACGCTAGTGATGGAGGAGACAGAGGATAATGCACAGCCAGCGCGCCTTCACCCCCAGCTGAATAGCTTCTACCGCGAACTAGAAGACGATTATGTGAGCGACGAAGCAGCCACCATGGTCGAACATCTCAACTTCGGTGCTATCATCGCCTATGGCTGGGATTTCTTTACCAACAACCTCATTGCAGGCATGCTTTCTGGTCTGTTCATCTTCGCCACCCTTTGCTACGGCCTCATCATCTTGATAGCGGCTCAGGGATCATTCTTGCCCTCTATTCTCTTAATTGCCATTGCGGCGGTTTTCTTCCTTTGTGGCTTTATCTTTTTATTGCAACGCTTACAGCGGCAACTCCCTTTCTCGCTTCATTCGGTGCGAAACTTCTACCGCGATAACTGGACTAATCTCATCTTATTCAGTTTGGCTTTCTCGATCATCCACGTGGCGGCACTTTCGCTTCTGATCATTCCAGGCGTCATCCTCCTCGCTCGTTCGGCGTTCGCACCCATCCTTGTGGTTGAGAAGAACTATCATTTCTGGCACGCGATTGAAGCCAGCAACCGTACCGTCACAAATCATGGCACGAAGCTATATTCCACCCTGCTCGCTTTGGTCGGCATTAATTTAATAGCGGCGATCTTTATCTTCCCGCTACTCATCACCCTGCCCATCACGTTCGCAGGGGTGTTAGAACTCTATAATCAATTAGATTTCAGCTAGGCCGCTAAAATTCCGGCCAATTCATCACGGATATCAACAAGCTCAACCTTATCATGGTACTGAGACTTCTGCGCCAGCTCCTGCCACGCTCGATCCATACGCTGGCTCGCCTTATCAGTGAGCTCGCCCGTACCTTCAGCAATCGCCACCATTTCATCCATCTTACCATTACAATGCAGCACAGCATCACAGCCCGCCGCAAGTGCTTTCTCTGCACGTTCACGATAGGTTCCAGTCAGTGCTTTCATAGAGAAATCATCCGACATTAGGAAGCCGTCAAAGCCAATCTTCTCACGGATATAACTTATGACCTTAGGGGAGAAGGTCGAAAGCACTTCTCCATCAAGGGCAGTGTAGATAATATGCGCCGTCATCCCGAGCGGAATATCAGACAGTTCGCGAAACGGAATAAAATCAGAAACTTCCAGTTCCGCCAATGACGCATCAACCACGGGCAAGCTTTCATGACTATCAACCATCGCGCGGCCATGTCCGGGAATATGTTTCAGCGTTGGCAGAACACCGCCTGCCATCAAGCCTTCTGCATGCTGACGAGCCAGTTTTGTCACTTTCTCAACCGTATCGCCAAAAGCGCGATCGCCAATAATATCATGACTACCCGGCACCGGCACATCACCTATAGGAGTGCAATTAATCGTAATTCCTACATCGGCCAATTGCTGCGCAATCACGCGCCCTTGGAGGTACATTGCACGTTCTGGGTTTTGACTTGCTGCAAAGGTCGCGGCAGGCGGCAAGGCCTCCCACGCGGGTGGACTTAAACGAGTCACACGACCACCCTCTTGATCAATCAAAATAGGCAGCTGATCTTTACCGGTTAACTCACGCAATGAATCAGTCAATGCGCGTACCTGATCTGGATTTTCGCAATTACGCTTAAATAAGATAAAACCAAGCGGATCTGCTTCCTTGAAAAAGCTAATTTCCTCCGGCTTCAGTACAGTCCCTTCAAACCCATAAAATGCAGCTTGTGTCATAGGTCGCCCCTTTAGTTATTTTTTAACAGGAAAACACGCTTGGTTGCGCGCCTTCAGCATCACGCAAAGGGCATCCGCTTTTGCCCGATCCGCAAAAGGATAAGCCTGAATACGGTAATACATTTTACCTTTCACTTCTGCCGACTCCACATGTGCTTTCTTACTGCCTAACAACGAGCTATTGCGAGATTTAATCTTGCCCCAGCTTTTCAACGCTTCAGAGCGGCTGCCAAATGCACCTAATTGCAAACGATGACTCGTCAGCACGGCGGGCTTGTTCGAAACTTCTTTTTTCTTCACAACCGCTGCTGGCTTTGGTTTTGGCTTTTTAATCACAACCGGTTTAACGATTTCTGCGATCACTTGCTTGGCTGCTTTCTTAGACACAACGACCACTTCAGGTGCTGCTACCGGAGCCGGAGTATCTGGGGTCGTAATAATTTCTGGGACCACGGCTTGCGTCGCATCTTTCGCAATCTCTTCCATCTTACGGCGTTCTGCATCCGTCAAACCAATCGGTTCACTCGACACCACATCTTCTTTGTTAACCCAACCTTCAGCGCCGGCTTGCGCACGGGGTGCTGGGCGCTCGGGCTGAGGTAAAATTTGTTCAACATCCATGTCTTCTGCATTACCAGAACCGAGTTGATAAACTTGGCGCTCTGTATCGGGGAACTGCCATCCGCTTTCGCCTTCAGGCGCGATACGAACATCGCCTTCTTGGGCGTAAATGGTTTCGATTTCGCCGCCCTCAACACCCTCATCCTGATAGGCATACCATGCAAGTGCGATAAAGGCTGCTACCGCCAGAAAGGCGACTCCGAGCGACATTAAGCTCAAGAGACTTCCGCCTACTTCTTCGTCAAAATAATCCGTTTCCAGATCGTCATAAGATGATTTTCTAACCATTAGCGCATTTCCTCTTTTGCTTCGACGCCCAGTACATTCAAGCCGCTTGCAATGACATTCGCCACTGCTTCAACCAATATGATCCGAGCTGCCGAGAGTTTTTCATTAGACGTTAAAAAACGCAAGTTTTCATTTTCATTTCCGAGATTCCAGAAGCCATGAAATTCCGCCGCCATCTCCTGCAGATAGAATGCAATACGGTGCGGCTCAGACGATACCGCTGCCTGCTCCACCAAGACCGGCCAGTAGGCCATCTTTCTAATCAGCGCTAATTCGGCTTTATCCGTCAGCACCGACAAAAGATCATCACTACCTTTTTGTGACAGCGCATAAGCCTCTGGATTTTGCTCTTGTGCCATCCGCAAAACCGACCGGCAACGCGCATGGGCATACTGAACATAAAAGACAGGATTATCACGAGATTGCTCGACCGCTTTATCCATATCAAAGTCAAGCATCGCATCATTTTTACGCGTTAACATAATGAAACGTAAGGCATCCCTACCTACTTCTTCTACCACTTCACGCACGGTAATAAAGCTACCTGAACGTTTTGACATCTGCACCGGCTCGCCACCACGCATGAATCTCACCATCTGACAAAGCTTCACGCTGATGGTCGAACGCCCTCCGGATAGTGCATCCACTGCCGCCGAAATACGCTTCACATACCCCCCATGATCCGCACCAAAAATATCGATAAGAATATCATGACCGCGTTGAATTTTATCATAATGGTAAGCAATATCCGGCGCGAAATACGTCCAACTGCCATCCGATTTTTTGAGCGCCCGATCCACATCATCGCCAAATTTAGTCGATTTAAACAAAGTTTGCGGGCGCGGTTCCCAATCATCCGGCTCTTTACCTTTGGGCGCTTCTAAAACACCCACATAAACCAAATCCTCATCTTTCAAACGCTGGAGCACTTCTTCAACCTTGCCGGCATCGGAAATCGCCTTCTCAGACGAGAACACATCCTGCTTAATATTAAGCAGCGCTAAATCCGCACGGATCAAATCGAGCATCTTCTCGACCGAGATACGCTTCACCTTTGGCATCCACTTCTCTTCCGGCTCCGTCAGCAATCTATCGCCAAACTGCTCGGCGAGCTCTTGCCCAACGGGAATCACATAATCTCCCGGATAGAACCCTTCCGGAATGTCACCAATCTCTTCACCTAGCGCCTCGCGATAGCGCAAATGCGCCGAACGAGCGAGCGTATCAATCTGGCTACCCGCATCATTGACATAATATTCACGGGTGACTTCATAACCGGCTTTTTGCATCAAACCAGCGAGCGCATCGCCCACCACCGCGCCACGCGCATGGCCAATATGCAGTGGCCCGGTTGGATTGGCCGAGACATACTCAACATTCACTTTTTTGCCAACACCCAGCGCCGAATCCCCATACTCCAAACCTTGCGAAAGAATCGCCGGCAGAAGTTGCTGCCAAAAGCTCGGCGCAAAACGGAGGTTAATAAAGCCCGGCCCAGCGATCTCCACCGCCTCGCAGCCCTCAATTTTCTCGATCTTAGTTTTCAGCTGCTCTGCAATCGCCCGCGGATTACTGCCCGTGGGCTTTGCTAGCACCATCGCGGCATTGGTCGCCACATCGCCATGATCAGGATTACGTGGAAGCTCCACCGTAACCGCCTCAATTGGCAGGCCCGCAGGCCATTCATTTTCAACCGCCAGAACCGTCACGGCCTCGCGCACTTGCTGTTGTAATTGCTGGAATAAATTCATGGAATGGGAATAAGGCGTAAGCGAGTGAGGGGCAAGGGGTTATTTCCCTTTCATTTGCGCGCTCGTGCTCAACACGAATGCTGCGTAAAGACGGAATTATCAGGTGAGGTCAGCAGGCCGAAGCGGGAACAGAACAAACTAACCCTGCGCCGCGCTCGATCCTAAATCGAACAACCTTGCATGCTCTTGAATCGCAAAACGGTCGGTCATACCGCTGATGTAATCGGCGATGATGCTCATTTTGGCATTATCATCTTTCACGGCGTTCCATTGGCGGAACCATTCGGTCGGCAAGCAATCAGGTTCATCACGGAAAATTTCAAAAAGCTGAACGATCACACGGCGTGCTTTGCTGGTCATGCGGTTCACTTTATAATGCTTATACATGCGCTCCATCAGGAATTTACGCAACTGACGATGCACTGAGTCCATCTCGCCTGAGAACGCCACCATCGGACGCCCTGCGGCGCGCACTTGCTTCACCGATTGCGGATTCAGGTTACTGAGATTACGATGCGTCTCTTCCAACAGATCCACCACCATTGCATTGATCACACGGCGCACACCCTCATGCGCCAAACGCTGGCGGCTCAAGAGCGGGTATTTCTTAATCACATCGCGGAAGGTCTGACCGACGAGCGGCAGGTGAAGCAAATCTTCAATCTCAAACAAACCCGCACGCAACCCATCATCAATATCATGGTTATTATAAGCGATATCATCCGCTAATGCCGCCACTTGCGCTTCGGCTGAAGCATACGTATTGAGCTCCAAATCATACATCTCATTGCAAAGCTTGAGCGTCGAATGCGGATTCTTCACCGGACCATTATGTTTGGCGATCCCTTCCAGCGTTTCCCAGGTCAGGTTTAGGCCATCAAACTCTGCGTAACGCTGCTCCAACATCATCATCAAACGCAACGTCTGTGCGTTATGATCGAAGCCTTCATACCCTTTAAGCACGTCTTTAAGCGCATCCTCACCGGCATGGCCAAAAGGCGGATGCCCCATATCATGCGAAAGCGCGCAGGCTTCGGCCAAATCTTCATTCAGCTCCAGTGTACGAGCGATAGAGCGCGCCAACTGTGCCACCTCTAAACTATGCGTCAACCGTGTGCGGTAATGATCGCCCTCATGATTGACAAAGACTTGCGTTTTATATTCCAGCCGGCGAAACGCCATCGAATGGATAATGCGGTCACGATCTCGCTGATAGGGCGTACGATTCTGGCTTTCGCTCTCATCGATCAAACGGCCACGTGAGTCCTTAGGCTGACTCGCAAAGACTGCCAAGAATTTCGTATTAGGTTGCATCCAACTTTGCATGAGATCTTTACTCCAATTTGCACACCTCGCACTTGAATGCGGGGTCTCTTGCATAAGATTCCGCATCGCGCGAGCTTGTGCCGCATGCGAAACCCAAACGGAGCTTACCCTGCCCCTTGTAACCCGCAAGGAATAAGTTATATTAGTTTCATGACTGACACGCCAAATATCACTTTGAGTGACTCTGCTGCCAAACGCATCGCCTTTTTGTTGGAGGATGAGCCCCTAGGCACCTATTTCCGCATCGCGGTCGAGGGCGGCGGATGCTCTGGCTTTCAATATCGTTTCGATTTTGACGCCGCGACGCTTACCGAAGAAGATTTAGAGATTCAAAAACAAGGCGCTAAAGTGGTCATCGACACCACCTCGCTCGAGCTCGTATCAGGTTCCGAACTTGATTTCACCACCGAACTTGTCGGCTCCGCCTTCGCGCTAAAGAACCCCCAAGCTACCAGCGGCTGTGGCTGCGGCAACTCATTCGCGCTTTAAACATGAAAATCGCTACTTGGAACGTCAATTCGCTGCGCCAGCGCTTAGAACATCTACTTAAATGGTCGGATGAGTTCCAGCCGGATGTGATCTTGCTGCAGGAAACCAAAGTCACGGATGATCTCTTCCCGCGTATGGAGCTAGAAGATAAAGGCTATAACCTCGCTTTCACGGGGCAGAAGACCTTTAACGGCGTTGCCATCCTGTCTAAATTCCCGATGGAAGATATCATCACCACCCTGCCCGGCGATGATTCGGATGAACAAAAGCGCTATGTCGAAGCATTACTCACCACCCCTAACGGCGTCGTACGCGTCGCATCGGTCTATGTGCCAAATGGCCAAGACGAAGATTCCGATAAATTCATCCATAAAATGAGCTTCTTTGACCGTCTGCATAAACATCTAGGCGTGTTGCTCGAAGAAGACACGCCGCTCGTCGTCGGCGGAGACTATAATGTCGCGCCCTTGCCCATTGATGTGTTGGAGCCGGAAAAGAAAGAGGGCATGATCTGCTATCATCCCAAAGAACGTGCCAAATGGCGGGCGTTAGAATATCTCGGCCTCACCGAATCTTTCCGCATGCATCACCCCCACCGCGAGGAAGCCTTCAGCTGGTGGGATTACCGGCGCGGCGCTTTCCAACGCAATGATGGCTACCGTATTGATCATCTCTTATTATCCGGCGAAGCGGCTGACGCTTGCACCGCCAGCGATATCGACATCAACCCACGTGGCTGGGAAAAGCCATCCGATCACACACCCGTTTGGTGCGAGTTAAGCCTTTAACATCGCCGCGAAAAATCCGTCCATTCCGCCTTTATCGCCAAGCATCGCCGGCGTCGTGCGCAAATAGCCTTGCGGGCTAATCCACTCGTCAGGAATACCGGCAACTGAAGCTTCTAACGGCTGAACTCTCTTGATATGCAGCTGCATTTGGTTCTCGCCTTCTTCCGGCTGAAGCGAGCAGGTAATATAGAGAAGCTTGCCGTCTGGTTTTAACCATTGCAACGCTTTGGCAAGCAGTGTTTGTTGAATCTCAACTAGCCGATTCACATCTTCCGGCTGCCGCTGATGCATGATCTCAGGATGGCGACGAATCGTTCCGGTAGCCGAGCAAGGCGCATCCAATACGATAATATCAAATTTCTCATCCGGCTGCCATTTACGTAGGTCCGCGCAAATCACCTCAGCTTCTAAGTTATTATATTCTAAATTCTCACGTAGGCGATTGAGACGGTTCTCAGAAATATCTAACGCCGTCACCTGCGCGCCGGCGATCGCCAACTGCATGGTCTTACCGCCCGGCGCCGCGCACGCATCCAGCACGCGCTTGCCTTTAATATCGCCCAATAATTTCACTGGCAATGAAGCCGCAATATCTTGCACCCAACCATTACCCTCTAAGCTCGCAAAGTCAGACCCTTTAGGCAGGCGGATACTTCCACCGGGCATTACTTCACCTTCGGCAATTGGCTGCACCCATGTCACATCCAGCGGAGGCTCACCCACATGTGCGGCGGCAATCGCAAGCGCTTGCTCTTTGCCATAATCATCCACCCAATGCTCCCACAGCCACGGCGGCATCGCATCTTCGGGCTTGAGTTGGATAGCCTCTTTATCCGCGGCGATCTTTTTGCAGATCGCATTGACCAAGCCTGAAAGCTTCGGGAAAAATCGCTTCGCAACATCGACCGTCGTATTCACGGCAGCATGCGGCGGCGTATCGAGCAATAGAATTTGCGCCACCCCCATATAAAGGCAGCACGTAATATCAAGGCGAGATTCCTGCATCTGCTTTTGCAGATATTTCTTCAACAAAGCGTCCATCGCCAGCTTATAACGCAGGCACGTTTTCGCCAAACGATAAGCCAGCGCACGATCTTGCGGTGCAAGTTCCGGCAATTCATCCATTGCGAATTCGAGGGTTTTCTTTTGCTTGAGCACCGCCATTAAAAGCGAGTGCGCAGCGAGACGACTATTTAGACCAGCATTTGACATGTCTGCTGCATAGCAGACATTATCGTTATCTTACACTTCATTTTTCAAATGAAGTGGGGCTCACACGTCGCCCATGCTTACGCCAGAAATCTAGCGGTCCGACCTTGCCAGCCTATCCTTTAGATTGTAAGATCATAAGATGAGCGATGCTGACAAAAAACCCAAGACCGAAACAGACGAAGACTCTAGCGAGAATAAAAAAGAAATTGGCGGCCCGAAAGGCCCTGAACCCACCCGCTATGGCGATTGGGAAGTCGCCGGTCGCTGCACTGACTTTTAGAACCAAAAAGGGCGCCGAATCATAGACCCTACGCCGCTCTTTGTTTAAGTCACTTACGATTATTTACCGCAAGATTCTCCGCTGCATGATACGGCTTTCCATACCATTGCACCGAGAGCTGCACCACCAAGTGGCGCGACCCAGAATAACCATAACTGGCTAAGCGCTTCGCCGCCTACGAATAAAGCAGGACCAAAGCTACGCGCTGGATTGACGGACGTACCCGTGACCGGAATACCGACCAAGTGAATCACCACAAGTGCAATACCAATCGCAAGGCCCGCAAAACCAACCGGAGCGCCCGCGCTTGTTGCCCCAAGGATAACAAAAATGAAAATCGCGGTGAGCACAACTTCTGTTACCAAGGCCGCTTGCAAACTGTATCCACCTGGAGAGCCCGCATCATAACCATTTTGGCCGAGGCCATTTGCAGCAATATCGTAACCCGCTTTACCCGAAGCAATCAGATACAAGATACCTGCACCAATGACGGCGCCGATACATTGCATGATCACATACATAATCGCACCTTTCGTGCACATACGCCCCGCAACCACCATACCAAAGGTAACGGCTGGGTTAATGTGGCAGCCGCTAATGCCGCCAATGGCGTAAGCCATTATCAAAACAGTAAAACCGAAGGCGAATGAGATGCCAGCAAAGCCAATTGCATCCCCCGCCAATACAGCACTACCGCAACCGAATAGCACCAGCACCATCGTGCCGAATAATTCCGCTAAATATTTATTTCCATGACCTTCATCATGTCCTTTTTCTTTTCCCATGTCGCTTTATCCTCTCAAGAAGCTGTTAACGGCAAGAAGCCATCCCAATTTCAAACATAATTCCACAACAATTTACAGTGAATATTCTCAACATAAACCCTAACTCATTCGTTTAACTTGATAACATCGATTTTTGTGGCTATTGGATGAGCCCATGCACGCAAATATCCTCACCCTCTTTCCCGAAATGTTCCCCGGCGCACTGGGTTATTCGATTCTTGGCCGCGCGCTGGCAGACAAAACATGGTCGCTCGATACCGTCAATTTGCGAGATTTCGCCGTCGGCAAACATGCCAATGTTGATGAAACTCCTTATGGCGGCGGCGCTGGCATGCTATTGCGCGCCGATGTCGTCGGCCCGGCGATTGAATCCATCCCCAATAAAGGCAAATTGCTTTACCTATCTCCGCGCGGTAAGCCACTAACTCAGACGAAAGCAGTCGAACTTGCCCAAGAAGAAACCCTCACCTTACTCTGCGGACGCTTTGAAGGTGTCGATCAACGCGTACTCGACCATTACGAGATAGAAGAAATTTCGATCGGCGATTATGTTCTCGCCGGCGGAGAAGTCGCCGCACAGGTGGTTTTGGAAGCAGTTTTACGCCTGATACCCGGTGTTTTGGGTGAATCTGCCAGTGCAGAGGAAGAAAGTTTCGGATTAAACACGGATTATGCTGGACTCCTTGAATACCCTCACTATACTAAGCCCCCCTTATGGAACGATCTTGAAGTTCCTGAGGTTTTGCTCTCCGGCCATCATGGAAACATAAAAAAATGGCGAAAAGAGCAAGCAGAGAAATTGACTAAAGCCCGTAGGCCTGATATGTGCCTGCGCTTAGAGAAGAAAGAGGAACACGATGAACCTATTGCAAAAGACTGAAAAAGATCACTTAGATAGCATTACTGAGGGTAAAACTATCCCGGATTTCGCTGCAGGTGATACTGTTCGCGTGAACTTCCGTATCGTTGAGGGTACTAACGAGCGTGTTCAAGCATTTGAAGGCCTTGTAATTGCGAAGAAAAATCGCAGCCTAGCCTCTTCTTTCACCGTTCGTAAATTGAGCCATGGTGAAGGCGTTGAACGTATCTTCCCACTTTACTCACCACGTATTGACAGCCTCGAAGTCATTCGTCGCGGTGATGTTCGTCGCGCTAAACTTTACTATCTACGCGGTCGTACCGGTAAAGCCGCTCGTATCGCTGAGAAGAAAGATTACACGAACACGAACACAGTGAAGAAAACTCGCGAAGAGCGTCAAGCAGCTAAAGCAATTAAAGTCGCTGCTAAAGCGGAAGCTAAAAAAGAAGCTTAATAAGCTCACTGTAATTTGATAAGTTAAAGACTCTGCATCTATGGTTCGCTTTATGCGGGGCATGGAGAAGAGACTATGATGGCACAAACACTTTTCGATAAAATCTGGGAAAGCCACCTCGTTCACGAGGCAGATGACGGCACGTCACTACTCTATATTGACCGCCATTTGGTGCATGAAGTCACCAGCCCACAGGCTTTTGAAGGCCTGCGCATGAATGGCCGCAAGGTACGTCAGCCCGAAGCCACTTTGGCTGTCGCTGATCACAACGTCCCAACCACGTCTGACCGCCTTGAAGGCATTAAAGACGAAACCTCGCGCATTCAGGTCGAAACACTTGAAGCAAACTGCAAAGAATTTGGCGTCCGTTACTTCGATATGTCTGATATTCGCCAAGGCGTCGTTCACATCGTAGGGCCAGAGCAAGGCTTCACCCTGCCCGGCACAACCATTGTTTGCGGCGATTCTCACACTTCTACCCACGGTGCCTTCGGCGCCCTTGCCTTCGGTATCGGCACCTCTGAAGTAGAGCATGTGCTTGCGACGCAAACCCTCATCCAAAAACGTGCAAAAAACATGCGCATCACGGTTGAAGGCACCCCGAATGCTGGCATCACCGCCAAAGATATCACCCTCGCCGTGATCGGCCTTATCGGCACTGCGGGCGGCACTGGCTATGTCATCGAATATGCTGGCCAAGCGATTCAAGACCTTTCCATGGAAGGCCGTATGACCGTTTGTAATATGGCAATCGAAGCCGGCGCGCGCGCGGGCCTCATCGCACCAGACGAAACAACATTCGACTATCTCAAAACCCGCCCAATGGCTCCAGCGGGCGCACAGTGGGACGAAGCCGTTGCCTATTGGAAGACCCTCCCATCAGATGCGGGCGCTGCTTACGACAAGGAAATCACCTTAAACGCAGCGGATATCGCACCACAGGTTACATGGGGCACCAGCCCGCAAGATGTTCTGCCAATCACGGGCGAAGTTCCCAACCCTGCCAATGAGAATGATCCCGTCAAACGCAAATCTTTGGAACGCGCACTAAACTATATCGGCCTGACTGCTGGAACCAAACTAAACGAAGTGCCGGTTGATAAGATCTTCATCGGCTCTTGCACCAATGGCCGCATCGAAGATATGCGCGCCGCCGCAAAAGTTGCAAAAGGCCGTAAAGTGGCGAACACGATCAGCCTCGCGATGGTCGTTCCGGGCTCTGGCCTCGTCAAGCAACAGGCCGAAGCAGAAGGCTTAGATAAAATCTTCGTCGAAGCGGGCTTTGAATGGCGCGAAGCAGGCTGTTCTATGTGCCTCGCGATGAATGACGATTACCTGCAACCGGGCGAACGGTGCGCCTCCACTTCGAACCGTAATTTCGAAGGTCGCCAAGGTAAAGGCGGACGCACTCACTTAATGAGCCCCGCCATGGCCGCAGCTGCAGCCATAACAGGCCGCCTCACCGACATCCGCGAATTCGCCTAACCCGCTCTCACGATGTTAGATATTACCGACGCGCAGCAATTTGAATTCCGCGCAACCCTTTGGTTATGGAGCGGCGGCAAAACATCATGGCACTTCATCACCCTGCCCAAAACAGAATCCGAACAAATCAAATTCTTCGCCAGCGGCATCAAACGTGGCTGGGGTTCCGTTCGTGTCGAAGCGCGCATTGGCGGCACAAGCTGGAAAACCTCCCTCTTCCCTTCCAAGCAGGCAGACGCCTATATTCTACCCATCAAAGCCGCTGTCAGAAATGATGAAAATATGCAATTGAACCAAGACTACCCCGTGCATTTAACCCTCATCTAAAAATAAATATTTTTATCCGTAGGGTTTTGCATTTACAATCGTATGATAAGTAACAAGGAGAATTTTATGAAACGTCTTATCGCCCTTTTAGCGACTACCACCCTACTCACCGCCTGCCAACAGGTAAGCGACAGTTACGACAATAACGGCCAAACCTTTAATGGTGCGGCCATTGGTGCAATCGCAGGCGCAGCCCTTGGCTCACTCACCGGTGATGGCTCAACCGAGCGCCGCCAACGTGCTACCATCGGCGCATTAGCCGGCGCAGCAGCAGGTGCCGGGATCGGCCAATATATGGACCGCCAAGAAGATCAATTACGCGGCCAACTTGCAGGTTCCGGCGTAGACGTGAAACGCCAAGGCGACGATATCCTCCTCAACATGCCAAGCAGCATTACCTTTGCCGTTGACCAAAGTAATATCCAATCACAATTTTACGGCACGCTCAGTAACGTCGCTAGCGTTCTCAAGAGTTATCCAGAAACGACCATCAATGTCATTGGTCACACCGATAGCAGCGGGGCGGCAGACTATAACCAATCACTTTCGGAACGCCGCGCGCAATCCGTCGTGCAGTATCTTGGTGGCCAAGGCGTCGCCTATGCGCGCCTAGATGCTTATGGCCAAGGCGAGTCACAGCCCATTGCCAGCAACAACACGCTCTCCGGCAAAGCGCAAAACCGTCGCGTCGAAGTTCGCATTATTCCGCAAGCACAATAATTTTGGCACCCTGTCATCCTGAACGAAGTGAAGAACCTTCAGATCCTTCGCTTACATTCAGGATGACAGGGTAAGCGCTGCAAGAATATTTTACACTTCCGGCCATTCGGCATTCGTCATATTCTCTAAATATAGATTGGAGAAATCATGACTGCCATCAACGCGACCGCCCTCACCTTACTCGTCGGAAATGGGCAAGCCCCTGAAACATTCACGGAATTAGGAGGCTTACGCAACCCCCGTATCGCTTTGCGTAATTCGCCTGAGCGTCATCACCATGCGAATCTCAGCCATGCATGGGAAAAGTCGCTTGCCGGCGCAGGCCGCCAGCAACTGACCGTCTCAGGCCAAGGCATCTTCACCGATAGCCCCTCCGAAGAAAGCCTACGCGCACAAGCCTTTAGTAACAGCCTGCAAAATTTTCAAATCGCATTGGGCAATGGCGATACCATCACCGGCAGCTCCAGCATCCTCAATTACGAACGCTCCGCCTCGATGGAAGGCGCAACAGAATATCAAATCAGCCTACAAAGCGCTGGCGAGATTAACTTTAACGCGGCTACTTAACCGTCATAATCCGCAATGTATTGGTCGTTCCGGGAACACCAACAGGCTCCCCGGAAAGTGTCACAATTTCATCTGCAGGCTCCAGCGAGAGTGCTCGTTTAGCAAAATCATTGGTCCAGGCATAAATTTCCTCGACCGCTTTAAAGTCAGGCGACAACACCGAAGTCACGCCCCACACCAGCGCTAATTGGCGCGCTACTTTAGGCTGAGGGGTAACGCCGAAGACAGGACAACGCGCACGATCACGTGCACATGCAAAGGCCGTTCCGCCACTGCGAGTAAAAGCCAACGTTGCTTTCGATTGCACCAAACGCGTGATATCACGCGCGGACGCTGCCAAAGCATGCAACGGATTCGCAATTGGTATTTTTCGTTTATCGTATAACTCATCCCAGTAGCTATCGTCCCCTTCGACTGCACGAATGATACGATCCATCACCGCGACTGCCGTTGCAGGATGGCGCCCGACAGCAGATTCCGCACTCAACATGACCGCATCAACACCAAGGTAAACCGCCGTGGCTACATCTGAGGTTTCTGCACGCGTTGGCACGGGCGTATCGACCATCGATTGCAGCATTTGCGTTGCCACCACGACCGGCTTACCCGCCTTACGACACGCCGTTACGATCTTACGCTGTGCGGCAGGCACTTGCTCCATTGGCAGCTCGACCCCCAAGTCGCCGCGCGCGACCATGATCATATCAGAGAGTTCGACAATCGCTTCGATACCGTCCATCGCGAGTGGTTTCTCAATCTTTGAGAGCACCAGCGCTTTATCGCCGATAATCTTTTTCGCTTCCGCGACATCCTCTGCCGTTTGTACAAAACTGAGCGCAATAATATCGACCCCATGCTGCAAAACGAAATCAAGATCCGTACGATCCTTCTGCGTAAGCGCCGAAATAGGCAATTGGCGAGTCGGCACATTCACGCCTTTTTTATCAGAAAGCATGCCCGGAATATCGACACGCGCCGTCGCACGTTGGTTGCTCTCTTTCGCCGTTAAGGTCAGCGCCATCGTACCATCATCAAGCTTAAGCTCATCGCCCACTTGGAGCGCCTCTAAAATCTCAGGATGCGGCAAACGAATAAGCCCTGACTTGCCAGGTTCTTTGGAAACTTCGAGCGTCACTTCTGTCCCATATTTCAGCTCTATCGGCCCATCAGCGAACGTCCCGACGCGAATTTTTGGGCCCTGCATATCTGCCAGAATCGGAATATATTGCCCGGTTTCTTTTTCCACTTCACGAATGGCATGAATTTGTTTGAGATGATCTTCATGGCTTCCATGACTAAAATTAAGGCGGAATGCCGTCGCCCCAGCATTAATCAATTGCAGTAAGTTTGTCGCCGGCCCCACCGTCGCAATAATCTTACAACGCCTTGGCGCTAGCGATAATTTAGGGTGGTTGGCGCTATCATTCATATCGATCATCTGTACTACACTCATATTTTTCATCCCTGCTTTGAACTTAAGATAAGCGAAAAGTAACGTATGTCACTGGCTTTTTGCCAAACAAGCCCTTATGACAACAGCATGCTCTGGCGCTATGTGATAATGATTGCGATCTTAATCGCCGCAGGAATGGCCTTTTACCCTTCCAAAGAAACCCATACGCCCACAGCCCTTCCCGATGTTTCATTCGCTTTACCCAATGGCGAGCAAAGTTCTTTGCACTCCTTCAAAGGCAAAGTAACGCTCATTCACTTTTGGGCAAGCTGGTGTCCGCCTTGCTTACCCGAGATTCCTGAGCTCATCGCTTTAGCCCAAGCACACCCTGATGATCTGACCATCATTGCTTTCTCGCTTGATAAAACAGCAGCAGACATGAAACGATTTTTCAACGTAAAGTTTGGAGAACTCCCCGCGAACTTCATCCCCCTATGGGACGAAGGCGGCTCCATTGCCCGCGATAGTTTCTACAGCTTAAACTATCCTGAAACCTATATCATGGGTTGCGCGGGTAATTTACGCGATAAAATAATCGGTCCCGCCAGCAATTGGGAAACAGAAATAGAACCACACTTAGCGGCTTGCATTAAGTAACGATTCGTTTTGCTGGGAAGCGTACCATGACCAAGGTTGGTTTGCCTGGCTGGCTTTCAATCGTTAGATTGGCTTGGTGCATTGCGACCAAGGCTTTTGTCAGTGGGATTCCTAAGTTACTAATGCGCCCTAATTGGCTGCGAGACTGCAATTTCGGGTTACCCTCTTCATCCATTTCTTGCTGGATTGTATTGCCCTCAGGTACCATTTTCTTAACTGTTTTCGCACCAAAATCCGTCACGATAATTTCAAAGTAACGCTCTTCTTTTGAATCGCGCCCGATCTGCGCATCGATAATCACACTGCCGCCTTTAGGCGCATGCGAGATCGCATTACCAAGTAGATTCAGGATGATCTGCTTCAAGCGCAATTCATCAACCAACAGACGTGGCAGCATATCGCCGACACGATTTTCGATCGTAATTCCCGATTCCTTCAAACGATCGCTTAACACACGAATACATTTGGAAATCACAAATTCGACCTGAACCGGTTTTTCCTGCAATTCGAGCATTCCCGCTTCCGCTTTGGCAAGCGCTAACACATCGCCGACCAGCCCCTGAACCGCGCTTGAACAATCATAAATATCGTCAATATATTGCGTGTATTTCTCATTCTCAATAACGCCGTAAACCTGATTTTTCATCAATTCCGCAAAACCGGCAATCGTATTAAGCGGGGTTCTAAGCTCATGACTCATCGAATGTAGGAAGTCAATTTTCACACGGTTACTAAGTTCCGCCGCTTCTTTTGCCTGCTTCATAAAGGCAATCTTACCGCGCTGCTCGCGTTCAATATTGCGGCGTTCTTGTAAGTATCCATTAATGCGAACCAACTGCTTATCAAGATACACAATCTCGTCCAATGCCTCGATATCTGCGGTGATCGCCTCTCCCCGAATCAACCCTTGCACCTTATCCGTCAATTGATGCAGCGGCACTAAAATACGCCCGCGCACGACCCATAAAACAAATAACAAAAAGATCGTAATCATGAAAATAGGCACCATGCGCTGCCACAACATACCCGCAAAATCGACCCAACGCTTATTGAGATTAACGCCTAATAAAAAGGTGAAAGGATAGATCGCCGACTGCTGGTAGTACGTTACCAAATTCCCTTTGGTAACGGCAGCCATTTCACCTTGCGGTTTCGCATCAAAATCAATGACACGCAACAGATCAATAGGGAAAAATTGATTAATAAAATCAGTCTCTTCAGAAGATTCCGTAATCCCAATATAGGTATTGGTCACCATCGCAAAATCAACCACTTTACCCTGCAAGGTACGGCGCAGTTTTTGCGTAATTTTTTCAATATCAATACTCAGTAATACGGTGCCTAAATGATTACCTGAATAATCATCTATCCCCATCGCGGTCGGGATGACCCATTTATCCGAAACGCGACCTTCGACAGGGCGGCCAAGCTGTACTTTCCATGGCTCAACTAACGCCTTTTTCATATAGTCACGATCTGAAACATCCAACCCTTTCGAAAGGACGCCGCGTGCTGAACTCGCCACGATACGTTGATCGGCATCAATCCACGCAAACAGACGGAACATTGAGCTTTCCGTATCGAACGAGCGGAGTAACCGCGCAATCCCATCTTTATCCTGCGCACCTAAATGCAAAATTTGGCGTCCTAGAGACTCCAGCAAATACGAAGATTGCTTGAGTTCTAAAATCACGGCGCGGTCAAGGCGAGTCGCTTCCGTTTCCAGTAACGTCAGGTTTTGAGTTTTGTAATCACGGTTGGCGTCAAACACGACCCATCCGGCCAGCAGCAACAGCATGCAAAGCATCGACCCTGCGAGTAACGCAAAGTCACGTGAATAAAATACACCGCTGGGAGCTGTTTCAGTTTCACTCATACTCTAGAGAAAATAGGAGTTTGCGCCGCTTGAGGCAAGAAACTTGCCGTTTATTCTGCGCCTAGAGGCAAGAATTCTCGTTTATCTTTCCATCCGGGCACTACTTTGACGAAAAGGAAAAGGTGCACTTTGCGATCCAGAACTTTCTGCAAGCTCATACGCGCCGCTTGCGAAATCTCTTTCAACTGCGAACCCTGCTTACCCAGCACCATCTTCTTATGCGCGTCACGTTCGACCATCACAATTTGGTTGATCTTCACGCTACCATCGGCGCGCTCTTCCCACGCTTCCGGCTCGACTCGCAAACCGTAAGGTAGCTCTTGGCGCAAACGTAAAAACAATTTCTCACGCGTCACTTCTGCCGCAATAAAGCGCATCGGCAAATCCGAAATCTGATCTTCTGGGAACATCCATTCACCTTCGGGCATATGGCTCATCATCCATTTTTTGAGATCATCCGTCCCTTGGTTTTTAAGCGCCGACCCCATGAAAACTTCCGCGCCACCCGATAGTTCAGACACTTCCGCCACCTGCTTGAGCAACTCAGGTTTATCCACCTTATCGGTCTTATTGAGCCACACCGCACGCGGCTTATTTTTCATATCCTGCAGTGCTTTAACGAGAGTTTTTTCTGCATCGCTTAAGCCTTTGCGTGACACTCGCTCTGCATCAACTAGCAGCACCGCCGCATCCGATTCACGCGCGCCATTCCACGCGGCCGATACCATCGCTTTTTCAAAATTACGTTCCGTACTGAAAATCCCTGGCGTGTCCAGATAGACCATCTGACAGTCACCCTCGATCGCAATACCGCGGATAATATCGCGTGTGGTTTGCACCTTCGGCGTCACAATCGCTAGCTTGGTTCCGACCAAGCAATTCAACAAAGTTGACTTACCGGCATTCGGCGCACCAATTAAGGCAACAAAGCCACATTTTTTTTCACTCATTTTACCTGCTCCAACATTTTCGTCGCCGCTAACTGCTCGGCTTTGCGTTTAGTATTTGCTTGTGCTTGTTGAGCTGCTTGCCCCTCAACCGTTACTTCCACTGTAAAAACCGGCGCATGCGCAGGGCCATCTTGATTCACCAACGTATAAATCGGCAAGCCTAAACCGCAACCTTGCGCCCATTCTTGCAGTGCTGTTTTACCATCAATCGGCGCATCTTTGAGCGCTTTTAAACGCTCCAACCAATGCGTCGTAATAAACTCATGCGCCGCTTCAAACCCGCCATCGACAAAGATTGCGCCAATCACCGCTTCGCCAATATCTTCCTGTACGGAGCTATTATCGCACGCACCGGAATTAGCCTCCACCGCCGAGAATCGAATATGTTCATGAATTCCGAGATCACGCACCATCTGCGCCACCGCATCTTTTGCCACCAGAACAGATTTCCGGCGCGCTAAGTCGCCTTCCACCTCATGCGGGAAATGTGTTATGAGTAGATGGCTAACCACCACTCCCAGCACGGAATCCCCTAAGAATTCCAAACGCTGATAGCTGAACGGCGAGCCATCTTCTTGCTTCAAATTACAGCTTGGGTGAGTCAGCGCCTCTTCAAGGAGCGCTGCATCTTTAAAACGATACCCTAGCGTATCCATGTGAGAAGTCTATCCCAGCGCGGCACCATATTCTCGCCAAACGAGAGCACCACAATCTCTGCTTTACCCACTAAATTCTGCGCCGGCACAAACCCGACAATATCAAGATAACGGCTATCCGTAGAATTATCGCGGTTATCGCCCATCATGAAATAATGCTCAGCAGGAACAGTAAAGACCTTCGTATTATCCACCACGCCATAAGTAGTCTGGTCCAACACTTTATATTTCAAGCCGCTTGGCAAGGTCTCTTCATATTGCGCAATCGCAATATCGCTATTGAGCGCTTCCTCATGGAAACGGTAATCTTCCACCGGGTCTTTCGGCAGCGCCTCGCCATTGAGGTAAACAACGCCGCTACGCATCTGCACCGTATCGCCCGGCAAACCAATCACACGCTTGATAAAATCGATACTCTCGGCACCCGGTTTGCGGAAAACAGCCACATCGCCGCGCGTCGGCTCATCCTGCCAAATACGCCCGTCAAACAGATCTGCGCCAAAAGGGATAGAATAGCGGCTATAGCCATATTTATATTTGGAAACAAAAAGATAATCGCCCACCAGCAAGTTTGCCTTCATCGAGCCCGAGGGAATATGGAATGGCTCGAACAAAAAACTGCGAAAAAGCAAGGCTAAAACAATAGCATATACAATTGTTTTCAGCGTTTCGAAATGAGATGATTTTATTTTTTCAGTATTCACGAGCGGCAGAGTAAGCGTTGCACACATAATTGCAAGGCAGAATGAAGTCTACGGATTGACAGGTCGCGCTTCAGCGCTTACAACCCCATGAATAGCTGCCCAATACTGATGCAGCAAATGGTACGGATGGGTGGCCGAGTGGCTGAAGGCGCTCCCCTGCTAAGGGAGTATAGGGCAACCCCCTATCGTGGGTTCGAATCCCACCCCGTCCGCCATTTATCTTGTTTATATTATTGTTTTATATGAAGAAATGGATTTATTTATTATCCCGACCAACACTATGACCAACATACAAAATCACTCCTTGCTGGAATACTATTCATACAATCCGTATTTTTCTCTAAAATTTGACTAACTCTTATCTTTGGGAGTGGTTGAACTATTCGGCAGTTTGGCACATTCACCAATCGGGAGTGTTATCCATTCATTCGGATCGTTGTCTGTTTTGGCCATACCTGCACAGCCATGCTTATTGGCTTTACTCGCACATTCATTCACTCCGGCTTTGGAGACTCCATAGCATTTTTCCATACCATCACCTTGTTTCGGCTCCATGTGCGCCGCTGCACTTGAAGCCTGAATAGCGGCTAGAATAGTGGTGGCAATCAGCAGTTTTTGTTTCTTATCCATGATAATTTCCTTTCGGTTGATGATGGTTCTTTTGGTTAAAGTGGCGCCCCTCCCATAAATAATAAACTACGGGAATCACGATGAGGGTGAGTATCGTGGTGGTAATCATGCCGCCAACCATCGGCAGGGCGATGCGGCGCATGACATCCGCACCCAACCCATCGAACATGAAGATGGGCAATAGTCCGGCAAACTCGGTAATAACCGTCATAAGCACCGGGCGAATACGCATTAGTGCGCCTTCATGAACGGCCTCCCCCAATTCTGCGAGGGTGGTGGGTTGCTTCTCTCTGACGCGTAAATCGATATAAACCATCATAATAGCGGCAGTTTCCACCGCTAAGCCACCCAGTGCAATAAACCCAACGCCGGAAGCCACCGACAGGTTATAACCGGCCAGATAAAGCGCCCACATGCCGCCGACTAACGCCACAGGCAAAGAGAGCATAACCATTAGCTACTCATCAGAAAATGTATCACAGCGTATGTAATCAAGTTTATTTGCATGGTTGCTGGCACAGATATCCATATGTTTTATATTGATACGTAAGAAGGAATGTAACCCAATGTAACCCGTAGCAACCGATGAAGTTTCACCTAACATATTAAGTTATAGGTATTGTATCTATGTATCCTTATATCCATGAAATATATACTAAAGAGTTTTTTGAAAAATTAATTTGAAGTTCTTTTATTCAACAAAATTTACAGCACCTTAGTTAGTGCCGGAGAAAGGTTACGGTCACCAAGAAATAACAATACAACATTATCAACACCTTAGAAGTAACCTTGTAACCGGAATTACAAGTCGTCTAAACAGCTTAGTTTTGATAAATCGACTAAGCTGTACTTTGTAGACCTACCCGAAAACCTTTTGCTCTTGTTATGGTCGCTATCAATTTCAGGGTGCTGCCGTAAGGTATTCCCCCAATTAACTGAATAAGCCGTATGCTCTAACAGCTGGCGCAAGCCCTCATTCTGATTAGCGATATATAATTTTTGGGGCTGACACCTAATAATATTCTTTGAGCAACTTTTTCAGGTCTGCCAGTAAGTCACTTGGTGTGCCCATATTAAACCTCCACTCACATTCTTTCAAGAACAGATTAAA